>CANTGP010000288.1 GCA_947653315.1 uncultured Lachnospiraceae bacterium | reverse complement strand
ATGGGGTATAGCAAAAAACTATATAATGTATTGGGGGGTTACAAGTAGTATAATACCATATGCCCCATTTGGCGTAAATACCAACGTTTCACAAATATAACAAATTAGCTGCATAATTTTTGTATATTTTGCACAATCACGTATTCCAATCACTGAAAAAAGTCTTCCGGACCGCCTTCCACCGCAAACAACCCTTCGAATTCGTCCCGCGTAATCTTTTCTTTCTGCAAAAGCAGTTCCGCACAGCGGTGCAGGATGGATTCGTGCTCCGAGATAATCGCCTTAGCCTTGGCATAGCAGTCGCCGATAATGCCTTTTACTTCCTTATCGATTTCACCCGAAATCAGTTCGCTGTGGCTCTTGGCATGGGCGAGGTCACGGCCGATAAATACTTCGTCGTCGTCATCGTCATAATTAATGACGCCGATATTGTCCGACATACCGTACCGCGTCACCATCCTGCGGGCCACTTTCGTGGCTTTCTTAATATCGCTGGACGCACCCGTGGTAATATCGTCAAAAATAATTTCCTCCGCAATACGCCCGCCCAAAGACACCATGATTTCCTGGAGCATCTTGCCTTTCGTCATAAACATTTCGTCTTTTTCCGGCAAAGGCATGGTATAACCCGCCGCACCGAGTCCCGTGGGAATAATGGAAACCGTGTAAACCGGTCCCACATCCGGCAGTACGTGGAACAGGATGGCATGACCCGCCTCGTGGTAAGCCGTAATCTTTTTCTCTTTATCGGAAATAATACGGCTCTTTTTCTCCGTACCGATTCCTACTTTAATAAAGGACTTCTTAATATCCTCCTGCTTCACAAAGGAACGGTCCTCCATTGCCGCATGAATGGCAGCCTCGTTCATCAGGTTCTCCAAATCCGCACCGGTGAATCCCGCCGTAGTCTGCGCAATCTGGTCTAGGTTCACGTCTTCGGCAAGGGGTTTATTCTTGGAATGTACGGCAAGAATCTCTTTCCGTCCGCGCACATCCGGCGCCGCCACCGTAATCTTCCGGTCAAACCTTCCCGGACGGAGAATTGCGGGATCGAGGATATCCACACGGTTCGTCGCAGCCAGAACAATAATTCCCTCATTGGCGCCGAACCCGTCCATTTCCACCAATAACTGGTTTAAAGTCTGCTCCCTTTCGTCATGTCCGCCTCCCATACCGGTGCCGCGCCGTCTCGCCACGGCATCGATTTCATCGATAAACACAATACAGGGAGCATGTTTTTTCGCATCCGCAAACAGGTCGCGGACCCTGGATGCGCCCACGCCCACGAACATTTCCACGAAATCGGAACCGGAAATACTGAAAAACGGTACGCTCGCCTCACCGGCAATCGCCTTGGCAAGCAGTGTTTTACCGGTACCGGGCGCCCCCTCCAAGAGTACGCCCTTGGGAATCCTCGCCCCCACCTTCGTAAACTTTCCCGGCTCTTTCAGGAAATTAATGATTTCCTCCAATTCGTCCTTTTCTTCCTGCAGACCCGCCACGTCCTTTAACGTCACTTTATTATCCAGCGTAAGCCGCGCACGGCTCTTGCCGAAATTCATCATCTTCGAACTGCCGCCACCGCCGCCGGAATTCTGCGCATTCATCATGACGAAGAAAAACACGCCCACCACCAGCACCAGCAGAATAGGGAAAATGCTCGTCATAAACCAGTTTTCCCTTGGGATATCACGCACCTGCGGATCCAGCCCGTAATCCTCCAATTCATTTTCCACTTCCTGTATATCCGTGGCATACAGCGTCCGTTCCTCACCGCTTTTCAAAAATACCCGGACCACGCCGGTAGGCGTCTCCTTATTCGGCTGGATTACCGCGCCGATGATATCGCCTTCTTCAAGATCCTTCGCCAGCATCCCATGGGTATAATCCGTTTCCTGACCGTTTAACCCCCGGAACATCCATGCTGCCAGGAACATGAGCCCAAGTATCACCAGAAAATATGTGTTATAATTCTTTTTACCATTACTGTTCAATTTCGTTTTCACCTCATCAATCAAATTCCACTACGCCAATATAGGGCAGATTCCGGTATCTTTGGTCGTAATCCAAACCATAACCCACCACAAATTCATCCGGAATCCGGAAACCCGTGTAGTCCACACGGACATCCGTCACCCTCCGTTCGGGTTTATCCAACAGCGTACAAAGCCGCAGGCTCTTTGGTCCCCTGTCCCGCAGCATTTCCAGCAGGTAACTTAACGTTCTGCCGGAATCCACGATATCCTCCACCACGATGACATCCTTCCCCTTCAGCGGTTCATCCAAATCCTTCACGATTCTCACCACCCCGCTGGATTTCGTCTCGCTTCCATAGCTGGACACCGACATAAAATCAAGGGAAACCGGAACGGTAATCCGCTTCGCAAGTTCACACAGAAAGAAGCTGCCTCCTTTTAACACGCATACGAGATGCACCTGCTTCCCCTCATAATCCCTGCTGATCTGTTCCCCAATCTCCTGAATCCTCCGGTCCACTTCCTCCTCGGACAGCAGCACCCTAATCCGCTCTGACATCTAAAATCCTCCTCTTATCTGTACTTGCAAAATACGCCTGGTATCCCCCGTCACCTTATAATACTCACTGATACGGTATCCCGGCACCCACAGGACATGGCTGCCGTCCGCCAGGACATAGATTTCCTCCCTTTGGTTTCTGGGAATCTTTTCCCCAATCATATAATCCTTCAGTTTTTTCCTCGATAATTTCCCATTTTGGTTCATGGTAAGATAATCCCCGGTTTTCCTGACACGGAATAATAGAGACTTAGTTATTCTATCATAGTCAAACCATTTCGTACATGATTTTTGCGGAATAAATTGGGATTTTCCCAAAAAAAATGCAGACAATCCGCTTTCCGGCGGCAAATCCCCTCTTTCCAACAAAGTAAAAGCCACTTCCCCAAGCCCCGGTACCTCCATCGTTCCTACCGCCGGAACCTGCAGCGGTACCGGAAAACCTTCCGTTCCGGCGCAGCTTCCCTTCCGGCCTTCGTTCTTATTTTCTTTCCTGCTTTCTTTCTTATCTTCTTTCCTGCCGTCTTTCCTGCAAAATACCAGCCGGGCTCCTTCCCGGCGCGGCTCCCTGCGGACCACCAGCCCGTAAGGCAGGGAAATCTGCTTGCTGCCTTCTTTCCCCAAAAGCCGTTCCAACTCCCCGACATGGACGGAAGTAATATCCTTCCGCCCTTCCGTCACCCGCTCCAATGCCAGCAGCAATACCTGCCTGCGGATAAAAGGATCTTCTGCCAAAAGCCGGTCCGCATCCAGTTCCGGCATTCTTACCGTTCCCCTGCTTTCCGCGGTACCGGCTTCCGGCTCCACATCCGCGCCGTCCGCCAAGCACCTTAAATATGCCGCTTCCGCCTGTCTCCCCACATACCCTTCCGTCTCCGCCAGCAGCTCCGCGGTACCGCACAGATGCCTCACGGCGCCCTGGCAGATTTCCTTTTCCACATATGGAAATATATGGTTACGGATACGGTTTCTTGTATAAGTATCCTCCATGTTTGTCCTGTCTATACAAAAAGATATTCCTCTTTCCCCAAGAAATTCCTCTATCTCTCCCCGTTCCAGGCAAAGAATCGGACGGATCACGCATCCCCGCACCGGACGGATTCCTGCCATCCCCGCCAGTCCGGTTCCCCGGAACAAATGAAAAAGCACCGTCTCCGCCCTGTCATTGGCATTATGTGCTACCGCAATCTTCCCTTTCCCGCAAATATCTTCCGCCAAAAATCCCCCGCCGGAAATTCTTTTTCCAAAGCCGTCCGCTCCCCCATCCGCATACCGTGCCAAAGCCTCCCGGAATGCGCGGTACCGCACCTTCCGTCCGGCTTCCTCCTCAGAGATCCGTTCCCTTGCCGCATACGCCCTTACATCCTCATGCACCGCAGTAAAAGGAATCCCCATCTCCCTGCACAGCCTTTCCACAAAAGCCTCATCCGCATCCGCATCCCCCTGCCGGATTCCATGATTTACATGCACCACCGCAAGACGGAACCCCATCTCTCCCGCCAGTTCACACAATAGGAAAAAAAGGCAGACCGAATCCGCACCCCCTGACACTCCTGCAACCACCGTGTCACCCGGCGCAATCATACGGTACCTCCCGATATACTCCTTCACCTTTCCCAAAATCCCGCATTCCATGCAAAACCACTCCTAACCGTCCTGTCCCCTCCATCTTAATCAATCCCCCCTGAAAAGTCAAATGTTCTGTGGGACCGGGGAATGTGAAAAGGGCGGACGCACGGGAAGGATTTTTGGGCGGGGCGGCGGCAGCAGGATTGCCTGTCCCGGTTTTCCGTGCACTTTTTCCGCGAGCAACGAATCAAGTAGACGTGCTTGCACGTCTATTTGACGACTGCCGCGAGAGGCAAATGCCCCGAATGGGGTATTTGCCTTCGGCTGGGAGTTTCTAAGCAGAATGGCATCGGTCCTCACAGGCGGCGGGCGTCCT
>CANTGP010000287.1 GCA_947653315.1 uncultured Lachnospiraceae bacterium | reverse complement strand
TAACGGAATCATGCATGTGTCACGGCTGCCGGAAAGAACCGGATGCGGCGGATGAAGGATGCAGATAAAAAATATAGGATAGGAGTGTGGGATATGGCAGCGCAAAAAGGCGGGTTTACGCTTCCGGGGGAGGCCGGATATGAGGCATTGACGTTGAAACTGGCAGAAAAATGGGGGGCGGACGTAATCAGGGACAGCGACGGGACCGTGCTTTCCGATGAAATCATTCAGGCGGGATATGATATTTATTCCACGATATGTATTATCAGGGACCATAACGAATGGGCGGCAAAGAATATGGATAAGCTGCAGCAGACATTCCTTTGTACGCCTCCGGCGCTGGCCGTGGCGGACGGAACGGAATGCCGTTTGGAAATCGGACTGATGGACGGTTTTTTCGGGGAACAGTTTACGGTGAATGCAGGGGCGGGAGCCATGAAATACTGGCAGGTATATGACAGGACTTCCAACCGCCTTTTGGATAACGGGGAATGGACTTATGATGCGGAGCGGGAAACGGTGGCAATCGGGAATGCCGTCCCTTGGCACCGATATACGGTAAGTTTCCTGGCATACCGGATTTGGGAGGAAATCTCCATGTATAACCATACCACCAACCATTGGGACAAGGAACACCTGATGCCCGTGGAACCGGCATATCCCGAAACGCAGGAATACCTGTTGGGATGGATGGAAAACTGGTGCGAAACCCATCCCGATACGACGGTGGTGCGTTTTACTTCCATGTTCTATAATTTTGTCTGGATATGGGGCAGCAGCGAAAGGAACCGTCAATTGTTTTCGGACTGGGGCTCTTATGATTATACGGTAAGCGTTCCGGCGCTGGACGCTTTTGCGGGGAAATACGGTTATTCCATGACGGCGGAGGATTTTATCAATAAAGGAAACCTGCATGTGACGCATATGCCAGGAGATGCGCATAAAAGGGATTGGATGGAATTCGTCAATGAGTTTGTAATTTCCTTCGGTAAGAAATTAATCGACATTGTACATAAATACGGGAAAAAGGCGTACGTGTTTTACGATGACAGTTGGGTGGGAATCGAGCCGTATAACGGAAGGTTCCAGGAGTTTGGCTTTGACGGTCTGATTAAATGTGTTTTTTCCGGTTATGAAGCAAGGCTCTGTGCAGGGGTTGACGTACCGGTGCACGAACTGCGGCTGCATCCTTACCTGTTTCCCGTGGGGCTTGGCGGGGCGCCTACGTTTACGGAAGGCGGCAATCCCACGCTGGAGGCAAAACGTTTTTGGAACAGCGTAAGAAGGGCGCTGCTGCGCCAGCCGGTGGACCGCATCGGTTTGGGAGGTTATCTGCATTTGGTGGAGGATTTTCCCGATTTCTGTGATTATATGGAAAACGTGGCGGATGAATTCCGCTTAATCCGCGGGTTCCACGCGGAAGGGAAACCCTATACGGCGAAAACCCGCGTGGCGGTACTGCACAGTTGGGGAAAACTGCGTTCCTGGACGTTGTCGGGGCATTTTCACGAGACGTGGATGCATGATTTAATCCATGTGAACGAAGCGTTGTCGGGACTGCCGGTTGAAGTATCCTTTATCAGCTTTGAGGATATAAAAAACGGCTGCTTAAAAGATGTGGATGTGGTCATTAACGCAGGCTATGAGGGAAGCGCGTGGAGCGGCGGCGAAGCATGGGCGGACGATGGGGTGGTCAGCCTGCTGACGGAATGGGTATACCGGGGCGGCAGTTTCATCGGCGTAAACGAGCCCTCCGCGGTACGGGGTTACGATACATTCTTCCGCATGGCGCATGTGCTTGGCATCGATGAAGATACCGGGGCAAGGGTGTGCCACGGAAGATGGGAATTTGAATTGGAGACGGGGAAAGACGAAATGCCGGTACCGGAAGGCGTTTCGGTGAAGACGAAGAAAAATTTGTACCTGACGGACGGAACGGCAAAGGTGCTGCTGGCGGACGGGAAAAACCCGCTGCTTACGGTAAAGGAATGCGGGAAAGGCAAGGGGATTTATTTGGCGGGCTTTGAGGTAAATCCTGCCAACACAAGGCTTTTGTACCAACTGATCCGTTATGCGGGCGGCGAGGAAGCGGACGGTCTGTACATGACGGATAACCTGTATACGGAATGCGCATATTATGCACAGAGCCGGAGGCTTGTCATCATAAATAACAGTGAGAAGGAACAGAAGACATCCGTGCGCACGGAGCAGGGAAGAAAAGAAGTGTCGCTGAAACCTTTTGAGACGGTATTTATGGAACTTTGAGGATACGGAAGCCGACAGGGAGGCGGAACTTGCCGACAGCAGGGCGGAGTGTCCACGGAACTTTGAGGATACGGAAGGGAAAGAATCAGGATAGGGCGTTCCATGGAAAGGGAACGGACGGGCATAAGACGATGAAAGGAGCAGGGAAATGATTAGGAAAGGTTTTAAAATGAAATTGTATGCCGGACAGGAAGCGGAGTATGAGAAACGGCATAACGAGCTGTGGCCGGAGATGCAGGACATGATTCACGAGCACGGCGGTAAAAATTATTCGATTTACCTGGACAGGGAGACTTTGACTTTATTTGGCTATATCGAGATTGAGGACGAGGAGCTTTGGAAGAAAGGGGCGGATACGGCAATCAACCGGAAATGGTGGGATTTTATGGCGGACATCATGGAAACGAACCCGGACAACAGTCCGGTATCCGTGGATTTGGAGCCGGTGTTCCATTTGGATTAAGCAGAAGAACAGGGAAAAAGGAGTGCGTATATGAAACTGGAAGAATATTCTTTGGCGGTAGAGGGACAGCAGACCGGGGAGGCGCGGCTTTTGGTATACCGGATTGATACGAATAAGAATGCGCCGGACAGGAAGCGCCCCATGGTAATTGTATGCGGGGGCGGCGGTTATGAATATATTTCCGACAGGGAACAGGAGCCTATCCTTCTTAAGTTCCTTGCAATGGGATACCATGCCTGCCTGTTAACGTACAGCGTGGCGCCCAACGTATTTCCCACGGCGCTTTTGGAGTTGGCAAAGGCGGTGGCGTTCGTGCGGGAACATGCGGACGGATGGATGGTGGAAGCGGATAAGGTTATTACCTGCGGGTTTTCCGCGGGCGGACATTTGGCGGCAAGCCTTGGCGTATTTTGGAACCGTGAAATGGTATATGGTGCATTGGGGTTAACGCCGGAGGATGTGAAGCCGAACGGGCAGATTCTCTGCTATCCGGTCATTACGTCGGGAGAACTGGCGCATAGGGGTTCCGTGGAAAAACTGCTCGGGGCAGAATGCGGGAATGAGGAAAAGCTGGAGTTGATATCTTTGGAAAAACAGGTAACGGCGGACGTTCCCGCCACGTTCCTTTGGCATACGCGCACGGATCAGGCGGTGCCGGTGGAAAACAGTCTTTCTTTCGCGGAAGCGATGCAGAAAAACGGTGTGGATTTTGAACTGCATATTTATCCGGTGGGCGGTCACGGCCTTTCCCTTGCCACGGAGGAAACGGGAGGGAATGACGGGGGGATGATTCAGCCCTACTGCACGGGCTGGATGGATATGGTGAAGGCATGGATGCGGTATCATTTTTGAGTGCGGCTTGTCTGCATAATGCGGAAGACTCCGGAATACAATGAAGAAACGGCAGTTTTTTTATGGTAGAAACGGAGGGCTTCCAATATGGCTTACTATGATAAGAAAGTAATTTATCTTTCGGAAACGGAATACGGGAACCGGATAAAAGGAGCAGGATTTGTCAAAATGGAATGTCGGGGCGAATCCTGTTCTTTTGATGTACACATTTCGGGATTATGGGAATCGGCGGAGAAAAAATATGACATAAATGTCATATCCGTACAGGGAAAGGAATACACCATAGGGAAAATATTCCTGCATGGGGGAAGCGGGGAATGGAAGGCTTGTTATGGAGACGGCAGGGTAGCGGCAGCAGGCAGCGAAAACGGAGCCGGAAACGGTGAAGGCACCGGTATGGGAAAAGCCGGGGAAACCATCGGATATTGGGAGATTGCCAAGCTGTTCGTGCGGATATCGGATACGAAGTCAGTAGTGGGGAAACTGCCTGCGGAAAAGAAAACCATGCAGGCAGCGGAACTGGCGTCGGACAGGCAGGATGACGGGAAAACGGAAGGAAAAGGGAAGGGAAGCGCGGAAGAAAGAGGAAAGGGGAAAAAAGGGACGGAAAAAACGGAGACGGAAAAAACAGGGGCGGGAAAAGCAGGAGCGGGGAAAACGGAGACGGAAAAAACAGGGACGGGAAAAGCAGGAGCGGAAAAAACAGAAGCAGAAAAAGCGGGAACGGAAAAAACGGAAAAGTGGAAATGGGGAAACAGGAAGCAGGAAAAACAGACAGGATGGGAAAGAATGGGAAAGAAAGAACAGAAGGAGGGGTGGAAAGAGGACCGGAAAGAAGAAAAAAGTGAAAAAAGAGAAGGGGAGAAACCGGAAGACAAAGCGGAATGGGAAAGACAAAAAGAGAAAAATGGAAAAGAGAA
>CANTGP010000286.1 GCA_947653315.1 uncultured Lachnospiraceae bacterium | reverse complement strand
AAAACGGGAGAAAGGGTTACAGACATGAAAAAAACCATTATTACCGTAGTCGGAAAAGATACGGTGGGCATTATCGCAAAGGTGTGCACCTACCTTGCCGAAAACCAAATTAATATCCTGGATATTTCCCAAACCATCGTGCAGGATTATTTTAACATGATGATGATTGTGGACATGAACCGGACGGAAAAGCGTTTCGGAGATATCGTGGACGAACTGAACGCGCTGGGCGAAGAAATCGGCGTCATCATCAAATGCCAGAAAGAAGAAATTTTTGATAAAATGCACAGAATTTAACTACACTCATTAGCCTGGCAGTAAGCGGAGGAAACGGAAAGAGACATGATTAATATATTTGAAGTGGCGGAAACAAACCAGATGATCGAGAAGGAAAATCTGGACGTAAGGACGATTACTTTGGGCATCAGCCTGTTGGACTGCATCAGTGCGGATTTGGAGGAATTAAAGGAAAATATATACCGTAAAATCTATGATGCCGCGAAGGATTTGGTGGCAACGGGGGAAGAAATTTCAAGGGAATTCGGTATTCCCATCGTGAATAAGAGGATTTCGGTTACGCCCATCGCCCTGATTGGCGGGGCTGCCTGTAAAACCGCGCAGGATTTTGCGTCCATTGCCGGGACTTTGGACCGGGTGGCGCATGAGGTGGGCGTGAATTTCATCGGCGGTTATTCCGCACTTGTGTCGAAGGGGATGACGGAGGCGGATAAGCTGTTAATTGAGTCCATTCCGCTGGCGCTTTCCACCACGGAGCGGGTGTGCGCTTCTGTGAACCTCGCATCCACGAAAACGGGCATTAACATGGATGCGGTGAAGCTGATGGGGGAAATTATTTTACGGACTGCGGAGTACACAAAACAAGACGATTCCCTGGGCTGTGCCAAGCTGGTGGTATTCTGTAATGCGCCGGATGATAATCCGTTTATGGCAGGCGCCTTCCACGGCGTGACGGAGAGCGATAAGGTCATTAACGTAGGCGTCAGCGGTCCCGGCGTAGTGAAGACGGCATTAGGGAAAGTCCGTGGTGAGAATTTTGAAGTTCTCTGCGAAACGATTAAGAAAACCGCCTTTAAGGTGACGCGGGTAGGGCAGCTTGTGGCTCAGGAGGCGTCCAAGATGTTGGGCGTCCCGTTCGGCATTGTGGATTTATCCCTTGCGCCCACGCCCGCCATCGGGGACAGCGTGGCGGATATTTTATGTGAAATCGGTTTGGAATATGCGGGCGCGCCGGGAACCACGGCGGCTTTGGCATTGTTAAACGACCAAGTGAAAAAGGGCGGCGTGATGGCGTCTTCCTATGTGGGCGGCTTAAGCGGGGCCTTTATCCCGGTCAGCGAAGACCAGGGCATGATTGATGCGGTGACGGCAGGGGCGCTGACGCTGGAAAAATTGGAAGCGATGACCTGCGTCTGCTCGGTGGGGCTTGACATGATTGCCATTCCGGGGGATACGAAGGCGACGACCATATCAGGAATCATTGCGGACGAAATGGCAATCGGCATGGTAAACCAGAAAACCACGGCAGTGCGCATTATTCCGGTTATCGGGAAAGGCGTGGGGGAAACGGTGGAATTTGGCGGCCTGCTCGGTTATGCCCCGATTATGCCCGTGAACGCTTTTTCCTGTGATGCGTTCGTGAACCGGGGGGGAAGGATTCCTGCGCCGATCCATAGTTTTAAGAATTAAAGGGGTTTTCCAACACGCTCCAGGCTGAACCGTTACACCCCTGCCGCATTGTCAAGGCTGGTTTTTCTTGACAAAAACGGAAAAATGGGGTATGGTTTAATTATATTGGAAAACGTTTTCTATAACGGCAGGATAAAGCAGGATGAATACGGACGAAAACGCAGATTGGACAAGGGGCAAAAACGGGGTGACAGGAGGTATCAGGGTATGGATTTTAATGCGGTATATCACAGGGCGAACGACAACTATTGTTATCCGCTGAATGAGAACGAATTGGTGATTAACATTAAGACGGGATATGACGTGAAGTACGTAAACATTGTACAGGGCGATCCGTTTAAGGCAGGGATTCTCGGCGGGGGAGAGACGTGGAACGGGGACGCGGTGAACATTCCTTTTAAGAAAAGGCTGAAAAACCAGCTTTGGTGGACAACCACCATGGCGCCGCAGTTCAAACGGTTAAAATATTATTTTGAGCTGATTACGGAAACGGAAAAATGGTATTATTTTGAGGACGGTTTTGTCAGCGAGGCGCAGATGCATTTGGAGGGGAGGAGCCGCCAGTGTTTCGTATTTCCGTGGATGAATCCGGCGGATATTCCGGTGACGCCGGATTGGGTGAACGATACCATATGGTACCAGATTTTTCCCGAACGTTTCTGTAACGGCGATCCGTCCATAAACCCGGAAGGGACGCTGCCATGGAGGAATACGGGGAGCGTGCGCAACGACGAATTTTTCGGCGGGGATTTGCAGGGAATCATTGATAAACTGGATTACCTGAAGGATTTGGGAATTTCGGGGCTGTACCTGACCCCGATTAACGAAGCGCCGTCTTCCCATAAATACGATACGACGGATTACATGAAGATTGATTCGCATTTCGGCTCGGAAGAAACGTTCATGCGGCTGGTGGAGGAAGCCCATGCGAGACAGATGAAGGTTATGCTGGACGGTGTATTTAACCACTGCGGGGAATATTTTACACCCTGGCTGGACGTGCAGGAAAAAGGACCGGAATCGGAATATTACGACTGGTTCATGATACGGGAGTGGCCGTTTGATTTCGGCAAAGGGGCGGCAAAATCAGGGCAGTATTACAGTTTTGCCTTTTTTGACTCCATGCCGAAATTGAATACCAATAATCCTGCGGTACGGGAATATCTGCTTGGCGTATGTGAGACATGGGTAAAAAAATATGACGTGGACGGTCTGCGTCTGGATGTGGCAAACGAAATTTCCCATGTATTCTGTAAAGAACTGCGTACACGGATGAAGGCAATCAAACCGGATATTTATATTTTGGGTGAGATTTGGCACGATGCCATGCCGTGGCTGAGGGGGGATGAGTTTGACGCGGTCATGAATTACCCGCTGGGCGAGAGCATTAAGGATTTTTGGATTGATAAAGGACAGACAAACGAAGACTTTGAGCATACCATTAACCGTTGTTATACCGGATACATGCAGCAGACCAATGATGTGCTGTTCAACCTGCTGGATTCCCACGACACGAAACGGCTGCGCAGCGACGTAAAGAATTTGGACGAATATTTCCAGCAGCTTGCGGGGTTATTTTCCATGCCGGGAAGCCCCTGCATTTTCTACGGGACGGAAATTGCCATGGAGGGAGGGCACGACCCTGACTGCAGGCGTTGTATGCCTTGGGAACTGATTGAGGCAGGGGATTTCCGTGACCGGATGGAAATCGTGAAAAGCCTGATTCATTTACGGACGGAGGAACCGCTTTTACGGAACCGGAACTTCCATTTCCCGAATAAGATTAACCGTCCGCGTGTCATTGAGTTTATGAAGGTGGCGTGGGAAAACGATTATGTGGAGGTTATCATTAATTGTGAGGATGAGGACGTGGAAGTGCCGAAGGAAGGGGAAGTAGTGTTCCAAAGGCATTATATCGACAATGTGCTGCTGCGGAACGGGATTTTAATCCGCAGGGTGCGCAGGTGAGGGGAAGAAAAAAGCAAAAGTCAAATCTCCCGCCGCTTGGGGCACCACACTCCAATGTCATTAAGTTAGTAACGGACGGTTACTTCTTTCAGAAATAATTAAGAAATGTATGATTGTATAAAAACACTATATATGATATTCTATATATGGTGTTTTTTTAGTATGGGATAATACGAATTATAGATAGCAGTAATCCCGGAAGGGGCTGTTTTGGCTTGATTTGTCATAAGATACCGGAAAAAGGAACAATATGGGGAATATGGAAAAAGGAAGGAAAACAGGGACGGAAAAGACGGTAACGGAAAAAAGAGGGAGTATTATGGAAAAAAACAGAAAATGGTTCAGCGCTAACGATGGCAAAGCAGGAGAAACAGACATGAAATTACGGTTTCGCCAAAAAATACACTCCGGCATAACGGCATGGCGCCGCAGAGGAGCCGCGGCGGCATTGCTGGCAGCGGCGGTTTTGGCGGCAGGATGCGGAAAACAGCAGGGAGCGACCACGGCGCAGAAGGAATTCGTGTATGTGCCGGAATACGTGAAACTGGATATGGAGGATGGCATCGACCAAATGAAAGTGGTGGGTGATACCATTTATTTTGTTTCCGGGCATTGGGACGATGCGACAAGTACATATCAAAGGTATATCGGAAAGCTGGAAGCGGGGGAGCGCACACCGGAAAAAGTGGTGCTGGATATCGGTGAGGAATCCAGTATGATGGCGTCGGACATAGACGCGGAGGGAAATTTACAGGCGGTGGTCATCACGGCACTTTTCGCGGAAGATGAAACGCCGGGAGCCGGGAATGCCGCGGAAGACGCAAAAGACGGCGATGCAGGAGCGGAAGAC
>CANTGP010000285.1 GCA_947653315.1 uncultured Lachnospiraceae bacterium | reverse complement strand
TGGAAGGCTTCAAATCCCTTGAAGAAGGCGCTTCCATATTAAGTCCCGAATAATGTACGAATACATCGTTACCCTGCTCATCGGAGATGAAGCCATAACCTTTTTGGTTGTTAAACCATTTTACTGTACCTTTGTTCATTTCAGATACCTCCAAAAAAAATATATCGTGCCGCATTTCTTGCGACATAGTTAGAATAGCATATATGTCGGGGAATGTAAAGAAAAATTTGTAAAATTAAATTTGTACGATAAAAAGGCTGATTGTGCAAATACAAACAACAAAACAAATGGTATTCTAAGAAAGGATTAAATGACTCGTTCGTTTAATCCATGTAAAATTCCCCTTTTACATGAAGAAGGTATTTGCTTTCGGGCAAATACCTTTTTTCGTTCACACAGGCACCAAAAGGAAGATGCCGGCGAAGCCGGAGGGTGCCCGGCGTGCGGACAGGGGAACCCGGGGCGGATTGTCGGTATGCCGGATGGATGCCGGGTGCAACGGGAAAGCCGATTGCATACGAGGCGAAAGGAAAGGAGTACGGGTATGGCGGAAGGTGACATAAGGAGAGAGCGGATTCTTGAAATCCTGCACAGGGAGACGCTGCCGGTTTCAGGGACGGAGCTGGCAGGACGGCTGGGGGTGAGCCGGCAGGTGATTGTGCAGGATATTGCCCTGTTGCGGGCGACGGATAAGAACATCCTGTCGACCAATAAGGGTTATATCCTGTTTGCGGGGAAACAGGATACGGTAAAAAAACGCAGGACTTATAAAGTAAGGCATTTGGACGAAGAAATCATGGACGAGTTGTGTACGGTGGTGGATTTCGGGGGAAAAATCCTTGACGTGGTGGTGGAACACGATATTTACGGACAGATTGCGGCGGATTTGATTATTAACAGCCGGGCGGATGCGGAAGCATTTGTACGGAAAGTGGAACAATTTAAGACGAATCCCCTCTGCCGCCTTACCGACGGCATCCATTTCCACACGGTGGAAGCGCAGGACGAAGGAACCCTGGACCGCATCGAGGAAGAACTAAAGAAAAAAGGCTATTTGTTGAAGTAGAATTTGTTGAAACAGAAATAAAAATAGAAATAGGAATAGGAATAGAAATAGAAAAAAGGCTACTTGCTGAAATGGAAAAATTGTGTTATTCTAGCTCTTGACTGACAAGACAGGTATCAAGACACATGTGCGGAACGGTGGCAGCATGTACGATGGCCATGGGTACATAAGGATACCGGAACAAAGCAGAGAGGTCAGTACGGGAGGAGAATGGAAATATGGAAAATACGGAAAAAACAGGAATGCAGAAAGTAAAAAAGCTGTTCAATGAAATCTTCATTGACGGGCTTGGGGGAATGGCTTCCGGGCTGTTTGCCACGCTGATTATCGGTACGATCATCCAGCAGGTGGGGAACCTGATACCGGGAAGCGCCGGGGAATACCTGTTTATGATGGGGAAAGTCGCCGCTGCGGTGACCGGGGCCGGAATCGGCTGCGGGGTGGCGGTGAAATTTAAAGAAAGCCCGCTTGTTACGCTATCGGCGGCAACCACCGGCATGGTGGGAGCCTTTGCAGGCAAAATCATTGCCGGTACGGTATTGGTGGACGGCGCCATGGTATTTGCCGGACCGGGGGAACCCCTTGGGGCATTTATTGCGGCAATCGTGGGCATTTACGTGGGACGTTTGGTATCCGGTAAGACGAAAGTGGATATTTTGGTGACACCGTTTGCGTGTATTGCCAGCGGTTCCGCAGTGGGGCTGATTTTGGGTCCGCCGATTTCCGCTTTTATGGCATGGCTCGGTTCCATTATTAATTGGGGAACCGTACAGGCGCCTTTCCTGATGGGAATTATTGTGTCCGTGCTGATGGGGATTATTTTGACGCTGCCCATCAGTTCTGCGGCGCTTGGCATTATCCTCGGTCTGAACGGCATCGCGGCAGGGGCCGCCACGGTGGGCTGCTGTGCCAATATGGTCGGATTTGCCGTGGCTTCATTCCGGGAGAATAAAGTCAACGGTCTGCTGGCGCAGGGACTTGGAACCAGTATGCTGCAGATTGGGAATATCGTGAAAAAACCGGTTATCTGGCTTCCCGCCATCGTAGCCAGCGCTGTTTTGGGACCGGTTTCCACCATGGTTTTCAAAATGACGAACAACCCTACCGGCTCGGGTATGGGCACTGCCGGACTGGTGGGACAGATTAACGCCTACCAGACAATGGTGGGAGAAGGCATGTCCCCCGGAATGGTGCTGTTCCAAATCGGGCTGATGCATTTCGTGCTTCCCGCCGTAATTGCGCTTGCTGTTTCCGTATTCATGCGGAAAAAGAAGTGGATTTTGGACGGTGATATGACGTTAAATGTTTAAATTTTTAAACATTTATTACCAAATTGTTAAATAAAGTTGTGTTTCGCAAGGCACTTGTGGTAAAATAAGATAAGTTACTGGAGGTGACTTGTTATATGAGGCTTAATTTGCGGAAAAGTAAAACCAGCTATACAGTCATGATAATGTCTGATTCTGCCAAAAAGCATCATAGGGAATTCCACATCAGGGCGGGGGCGGTAGGCGCCGTATCGGTGTTTGCTTTTGCTTTGTTTGTCGCTGCCATCTGTTATGTGGTGTACAGTTCCATTACTTTGTCCAATTCCATGGAACGCAGCAGGAAACAGTTGGACCAGATTGCCCAGTTGAAGGAGGCAAACGAACAACTGGAGCTGGAAAAAGGAGAACTGCAGTCCGAGATTGCCAAACTGGAGGAAACGGTTTCCATTTTAAGCGATACCGTGAACCAAAAGGTGGAAGCGGAGCAGGCGTTGGAAGCGGAGAAAGAGGAGGAGCATATTCCGAAGGGATTCCCAATGAGCGGTACGGCGCAGATCAAGGAGGAGACAAATGATGATGAGGCACAGATGCGTGCCAGTGAAGAACGCAAGGAAATCATCTTTTCTGCCGCGGCAGGAACCAATGTCATTTCCTCCGGTGCGGGAACCGTATTGTCGGTGGGTGAGGATGTGGAATACGGAAACCTCATCAGCATAGACCATGGCAACGGGTATGTATCCGTGTACCGCAATGGCGGCAATCCAATGGTCAAGGAAGGCAACGAAGTGACGAGAGGGGCCATCCTGTATGTAATCGACGATGAAAACACGGATACCGGTTACAGTATTCGGAAGGACGATACATACGTGGACCCGATGGAATTAATTGAGATTAACGGATAAGTCAAGGAGGAGAGTATGTTGGGAAGAAAGACAACAGAACAGGTAAACGCCAAAATAGGCAGCATTATAGGTGCGGACATGGTGGTGGAAGGTAATATCAAGGCAACCGAAGCCATCCGCGTGGAAGGTAACGTAAAGGGTGACGTAAGCTCGGAAGGCACATTGGTGATCAGTTCCACGGGCAAGGTGATCGGCAATATCAAAGGGAACAATATTATGATTGCCGGTACCATAGAAGGCGACCTGCTGTCAGGCGGCAGGACTGAAGTGGCTTCCACGGGACGTATTATCGGCAATATCCGTACCAAGAGCCTGATTGTGGATGAAAATGCGGTATTCCAGGGTCAATGTACGATGAATCCCGACGGCGGTGCGCCCAGGGCGGCAATACCGATGGCATCCAAGGATAAGGACGAGGAAGACTGATACGGCTGGTAACAGGAAAGAAGCGGCGCCGGTGGAATGGTTGGACATTCCGCCGGCGTTTTTGGTGTTGTGGCGGACGCACGGGAGGGATTTTTTTGCGGGGCGGCGGCAGCGGGATGGCATTGCCAATGCCAATAAGATAATTCCAATGACTTTATGAAGCACATTTTCTCCAATAGCCGTTTTATCTGTTTCAATCAGAAAATATTCTACAAACCTTAACGACAAACAAAATGTAAATATCGCAATGCATAAATTGTTTGGTTTACATTTTATGCTTCTTCCCATATAGTTACCTCCAGTCATCTTCCGATTTCACAAATTCATCGGCTCTGCGTCTTAGCGTCCGGCTCTTTGATGGTTTTGGATAATGTGGCTCTAATTGCTCCTTTAGCGTGAATACGAACTACGCTAACCTCATCGTGCGTTGCTATATATTCCAATTTTTCTAAATATGGTCGCACAAATTCGGGCTTTCGTTTTCCTAACACCCGAAACATCTCTGGTGCTTCCATTCGGACTCTTTCGTTTTCATCGTTAAGAAGCTCTGCAAATATCGGCAAACAATTCTCATACACCGCCCATGTATTTGTCGCAATGTTTTCAGAAGCCCATACAAAACTTAACCGTACATTAGGGCTTTTATCTCCTGCCAAAGTTAATAGTTCCTCAAAATAAGGGGCAACAAGGTTGTAATCTGCTCTGCCAATTCGTCCTAAAGCATTAGCGGTACGCTCTCTTAGTAAGTCATTTTCCGAAACGATAAAAGAAGCAATTTCTTTTGTATATGGTGCGACCTCCTGCGGATATAGTAATCCCATCTCTCCAAGCAGCCACATTGCTTTAGCCGTTATTTTAGGAGATTGAT
>CANTGP010000284.1 GCA_947653315.1 uncultured Lachnospiraceae bacterium | reverse complement strand
TGTGCATAAAAGGATGGCGGATAACCGCCATCCCGGATTTTCCCAAACAGTTACTCATTACTTCCTTCGATATATTCCGCCACCAAAGCATCAAAGGTACCGTCGTCGATCAATTCCTGCAGCGCATTGTTAATCTGTTCCGCCAGTGCCGTATCCCCTTTCGGAATTGCAATCGCATAGTTCTCCACTTCAAAATCAAACTGCGCACCGTCAATTGCCGTTACCTTGCCGTCGAACTTCGACTGGAATACCAATGCCGGATTTTTATCGATAATCACACAGTCCAGCCTTCCGTTCACCAGGTCATTCACCGCGTCCACCGCCTTATTATACTGGGATACGGCAGCGTCCTCGATTTCCTCCGCAATGAAATCCCCCGTCGTACCAAGCTGTACGCCGATGGCTTTCCCCTTCAAATCCTCTGCGGAAGCGATGGAAGATCCTTCCGGCACGATGACAAACTGTACCGCTTCATAATAAGAATCGGAAAAATCAACCGTATTTAACCGTTCCTCCGTCACCGTCATACCGGCAATGGAAACATCGATTTTCGTACCGATGGATGATACAAGGGATGCAAACTCCATATTATCCACCTGCACCTCAACGCCCATCTTCTCCCCGATTGCTTTGATCAGGGCAATATCAAACCCGTCCGGTTCCCCGTTGTCATTCACATACTCAAAAGGCGGAAATTCCGCATTGGTACCCACATTCAGAACCCCGTCCGCCAAGGCTTCCGATACTGCCGCAGTCTCCGCCGGAGCCGCTTCCCGGGACTCCCCGTTATCCTCCGCTGCATTTTCTGCAGGTTTTGCACCTTCGGATGCCTCTGCAGTTTCCTCCGATACGCCTTCCGTGGGAAGCGCATCTTCCGCCTTACTGCCACACCCGGTAATAACCGACATGCACAATACGGCAGCCAACATTGCCGCTAATAATTTTTTCATGATACTTTCCTCCTCGCACTTAAAATGAATCAATTGTTTATGCAAAAGTATGAGCCAAAACCGTTTCCGCAACCCGCACGGCACAGACTGCGGAAACGGTTTTCCAAACATACTCTAAGTCAGCATAGCATGTTCATTGCATAAAATCAATCTTTTATGCATTTTTTCCTGTCAGGCAGCAGTTTCCGATTTTATGCAAACGTAACCAATTTCAACGGAATCTCCCTGTCAATCCATACGGCTTCCTTGCGTCTCCCCGCCAAAACCACCAGTTCTTCCCCTTTATGCCTTTGGGCAAACAGTCTTCCGGTACGCAGCGTAAACTGTCCTGTCGCGGATTGCTCCAGTATCAGGTCAGGCAGGCTTACTTCAAAACCGGTTTCCGTTTTTTTCAACAAATAGCTTCCGGCATATTTGGAACCGCCTTCCCCGTCCTGGTGATATACCCTGACGCTCCGCAGCATCATATAGAGAAGGAAAAGGAGTACTGCCGCAAACGCTACGCCGCTAACCGTAAAAGTAACGGCTTTTACCACGGGTTCCATGACCCCTGTTTTTTTCATGGTTCCCTGCCGTACCGCCAAAACGGGCTTTGCCTTCACTTCTCTTTGTTTTACGGTTGTTTCCTCTTTTCCCGGAAGGTTATGTTCTTCCTTCCCGGCTTTCCGTTTCCCCGCCCTCTCCGCATTTGGGAGAATGGGACGGATGCCTGCCGTATGACTTCTGCGGCTGTTCCCGCCGTCCCCGTCCCCTGCGGTTTTTTCCGCTTCGCCTCCGGTCTTCTTCTGCCCTGTTTTTTTCTCCGCAGCCTTTTCCGGCCGTTTTCCTTCCGCTGGAATCTTTACGCTGTCACCGGCATTTTCCTGTCCGCTGCCGGAGCCTCCGTTATCTTCCCTTCCCTCTCCGCTGTCACTCCCCTCCTCATCATGGTTGTCACGGTTCCCTGTATCCGGTTCCGTACTGTCCTTTTTTCCCTCATCCCCGGAGCCGCCGTTTCCGTCATCTTCTTTTGAACCGTCCGGCCGGTCCTCCTTTTTCCCGTCTTCTTCCTTTTCCCCTCCGCTTCCGTTATCTTCTTTTCCATCTTCTTTTTTTCCGTTATCTTCTTTTCCGTTATCTTCTTTTCCATTATCTTCTTTTCCGCCATCTTCTTTTCCGTTTTCATTTTCATTCTTGTTTTTGTTATCATTTCCCGTATCCCCTTTTCCTTCCTCCTCTTTTTTGCCATCGTCTCCGCCGTCACCCGTACTACCGCCGTCCGGTTTTTCTTTCCGGATGTTGTTTATGGTAATGCTTTCCCCGGAAACATTGCCGCAAATATCGCGCACGGCAATTTCCACCGTGCCGTTTTCCTTCACGGTATATTCCCGGTCCGCCGTCCATGTTTTCCCGCCGTCAAAAGAATAGGCTTCCCGCGGCAGTCCGCTTCCCTTGCTCCCGTCGGGCTGGACATCTTCCGCCGTCACCCGTATGCCGTTTTGTTCCGCCTCCGTTTCCGTCCCGTAAAGTACTTCGCGGATGGCAGGCGCCGTCCGGTCTATGTTTTTCACCTCAATGGAAAGTACCGGTTCCTTCTTGTCCACATCTTCATTTTCCGTCAATAAGCGCACGGTATAAATCCCGTTTTCCGCTGCGGCATAACTGCTGTTCCTGCCGGTTGCATGGCCGGTTTCTTCCCCCGTGTCTCCCGGTTGTGCACCCCCGGTTCCGTTTTCTTCCGTCTCCGCGCCTTCCCATACAAAAGGCTCGTCCGCCAAAATCAGGAAACCGTCCTTATCTTCGCACGCCGCCTGCAAAACCACCGGCCCACGGCTCCATCCGGCGCTTGTATCGGAAAGGGAAAATACGGCGTATGCGGTATTTTCCTCCCTGCCGCAGTTGAGCCCGTATCCGTCAATGGTTTCCTCCGTTTTTCCACAGTCCAGGGCATAGGCATCCGCCACGGTTTCGTCTTTTCCGCAAATCCTGGAATAGGAATCAATGCTTTCTTCCGTCTTTCCGCAGTTTTGCCGGTAAGCATCCACCGTTTTCTCCGTCTTCCCGCAGTTTTGCCGGTAAGCATCCACGCTTTTTTCATTCTTTCCGCAGTTTATCCGGTAAGCATCCACGGTTAACGTATTTTTCCCGCAATTGAGCCCATATTCCACCACGGTGCTTTCGTTTTTTCCGCATCCCAAATTCCACGCATCCACGGTATCCGTTTCCTTGCCGCAGGATAATACATACCCTTCCACTGTATCTTCCCCTTTTCCGCAGACGGTTTTTTTGTATTGATGGGTAATGTCCATTTTATGGCATGCCCAGCATATACTTTTTGTGTCCGTCACCCTTCCCCGTCCGCAGGACTGGTGGTTAAAAGTACCCTCAAACGTCATATGCAGGGTTTCCCCGTGATGATAACAGTGTTCATCATATTCATCCAGCCTTTGGAATCCCCCTTCATAAACCGCCGTACACGTTTCCTCCGCATAACAGGCATCGGAATGCACATGGTAAACCGGCCGGTAACAGTTTCCTCCCGCCGTCTCATTTCCGTCATGGGAATGACAGACAGGCACGGTATAACAGCCGCCCCCTGCCGCTGCATTGCCCGTATGCACATGATAAACCGCCTTCCCGTAACAACCGCCTCCCGACGATGCGCTCCCCGTATGCACATGGCACACCGCCTTCCCGTAGCAGCCGCCTCCCGACGACGGACTTCCCGTATGGGTATGGTAAACCGCCTCCCCATAACAGCCGCCTCCCGACGACACATTTCCCGTATGGGTATGGCAGACTGCCTCCCCGTAACAGCCCTTCCCGTCTCTTTCATTTCCCGTATGCACATGGTAAACCGGACTTCCGTAACAGCCCCCGCCGTCCGTTTCGTTCCCCGTATGCACATGGTAAACCGGACTCCCGTAACAGCCCCCGCCCTCACCGGCATCCCCCTCATGCACATGCCGTATTACCTTCGTATAACAGCCGGAACCTTCCTCCTCATTCCCGGTATGGACATGGAACAACTCCTGCTCCACCCTCATCCCGCACATCCCGGACTCCGTTTCTTCCCGGCTTCCCGTTGCCTCTGTCGCATAAGCCTGTACAGGCAGGGCAAGTACCGCCGCCACCGCCAAAATCCCGGTCCGCCTAACCCAATTTCCCATTTTCCGCCTTTTTCTAATCTCTGCCATATTTTCTCCTTCCGTATCCAAACATGTTTCCTTCTTTCAACCTACCGCTTATCCCACACCATATTTCCTTTTCCTTCATAATTTTTTTCCTTCATAATTTCTTCTTCATACTTTTTTCCTTCATCATTTCTTCCTCTTACATAATTCCTTGCGCTTTTGCCCAATCAGTGCGCCCCTCCGTAAAACACATAAAAAACCCGCCCCAAGGATATGCACTCCAAACACATTCCAAAAGACAGGTTTCACACCATTATCATTCTTCCATTTACTCATTCACAAATACTATTGTATCTAAAATGATACCTTATGTCAATCCCCCAAATACCAAACCACGAAAATCAAGGTGACAGTCCAGCCTGAAATGTTATGTTGGGGGCGGACGCACGGAAGGGAGTTTTTGGCGGGACGGCGGCAG
>CANTGP010000283.1 GCA_947653315.1 uncultured Lachnospiraceae bacterium | reverse complement strand
GCTCCAGGATGTGGAGTATTACGAGGATGAAGTGGATGTGGCACTGGAACTGGTAAAGGAAAAGAGACTGCGGGGCATTATTTTCCTCGGCGGTTATTTCCTTCATGCGGAGGAGAAGATCGCGAATCTGACGGTTCCTTATATTTTCAGTACCATCGGTACTTTTTCGCCGGAGAAGCTAAACCGGGCGGAGTATTCCAGTGTGGCGGTGGACGACCGGAAGGAGAGCTGCGCCATGACTTCTTACCTGATCGGGCTGGGGCATAAGGATATTGCCATTATTTCCGCGGAATCGGAAGTGGACAGTATCGGACGGCTGCGGCTGGAAGGATACCGGGACGCTTTTGCGGCGAACGGGCTTCCCTGCAGGGAAGAACTGGTGCGGTGTGTGGAGGAGGATATCGAGCATTTCTCCATGGAAAACGGTTACCGGACCACGAAAAAACTGATTGAGTCGGGGGAGAAGTTTACCGCCGTATTCGCCACTGCGGATATCCTCGCCATAGGCGCCTGCCGGGCTTTGCTGGAGGCGGGGCTGCGGATTCCGGAAGACGTATCGGTGGCCGGATTTGACGGAATAGAGCTTGGGAAGTATTACAATCCTGCCATTACCACCATGAAACAGCCGGTGGGGGAGATGGCGGAGACAACGGTGAGGCTGTTGTTTGACATCATTGCGGGAAGAAAAGATTATGAACATATTGTGTTTCCGGCGGCATTGGAAGTAAGGGAGTCCTGCGGGGAGAAGCGGTAGCTTCTCCCTTTTTTTGCACACGGGCACCCTAAGGAAGATGTCAGTCGGAAGCAAGCGTAAACCGGTCTACCAATTCTTTCAGGCAGGCAGCCGCAGCGGAAAGCTGTTCGCTCGCTGCCGCGCCTTCTTCTGCGGTAGAGCTGTTGCTTTGCACAACGGCTGAAATTTGATTGATTCCTTCGGAAACCTGTTCCACCGACTCCGACTGCTCATTGGATACGATTGCAATATGGTCGATGGCATCCACCACGGATTGGATGCTGTCCACGACACCGAGCAGGACATTTGCCGTATTTTGGGCAATTTCGGTACCGGTATGTACTGCCTCCGTGGAATTTGCAATAAGTTCCGAGGTGTTTTGGGCAGCCTGCGCAGACTTGCCTGCCAAATTGCGGACTTCTTCCGCCACAACGGCAAATCCCTTTCCGGCACTGCCGGCCCTGGCGGCTTCCACTGCCGCATTCAGGGCAAGTATATTTGTTTGGAATGCAATATCATCGATGGTCTTAAGTATCTTTTCAATCTGCTCGGAGCTGGTTTGGATTTTTTCCATGGCGTTTACCAAATTCTGCATCTTTTGGTTGCACAGCAGTACTTCTTCGCCGGTCTGGTGTGTCTGGCTCCTGACATCCAATGCCCCGCTTGCCGTATTTTTTACTTCCTCGGAAATCATGCTGATTTGCGCTGCCAACTGCTGTACGGCGCTTGCCTGTTCGGTGGTACCCTGGCTGAGTGTCTGTGCACTGGAGGATAGCTGGTTGCTGGCATTTGCCACTTCTCCGGCAGACTGGTTGACCTGGCGCATGGCGCCGTTCAGCCCGATCCGCATATTGCGCATGGAATGCAGAATATCCTGGAAACTGCCGACATATACTTCCTCATGTTGTGTATGGACATCCAGGTTTTGGTTTGCCATCTCATTGAGTAAATAACTGATGTCGCTGATAACGGTACGCAGTCCCTCCACTAAAGCCTCGGTGGAGCGTACAAGCACGCCGGTTTCATCCTTGTTGGTAATTTTGGGCATCGGTGTTTCCAAATCCCCTTCCACAAGCAGTTTCATCCGGTTTACGCATGCCTTCATGGGTCTGCCGATATTGATGGCAAGAAGCAGGGCAACGATGACGGAAAGCAGGATGGAGACGATAATTACGGCGATATTGATTACCATGGCATCCCGCGTGGATGCCAGATAATTAATCTGCGGTGCGGTCACTGCGATGCTCCAGCCGTCCGTATCCGGTACGGGAGCATATGCCGCAAACATTTTGTCATCTCCGCTTGTATAGCTTCCGAACCCGTTTGCCCCCTTTCGCATTCCCGCATGGATGGCGGCAAGTTCCTGCAGCGAAGGGTCGCTTTGTGCTTCCGTCTCAATGTTTTGTTTCGTGATGGTATCGAGCGTAATGTCGGCAATGGTGTCGCCGGACTTATTAATCATGTATGCCCTGCTGTTTTCACCGATCTGAATGGCCGATACGATATCGTTTAAAAAGGTTTCGTGCGGAACGAAATACACGACGCCGACAATGGGCTTTTCGGGATTTCCCTCGGAATAAAGGGGCGCAGCCACCATAATGGACAGTTCTCCCGTAATTTTACTGATTAGCGGTTCCGATACAAAAACATTTCCCTGCATTGCCTGACGGACATACTCACGGTCCGAATAATCATTTCCGTCAAAAAGACTGATACCGTCCGCGCCGACAATATTTCCCCTCCGGAAATCATGCATGGATACACGTTCGTTAATGATGGCCTGTTTTTCCTCCACTGTCACTTCCGGATCGGACAACTGCGGAATGCAGCCTACTTCCATGACCACGTTTTTATATGCCGTCAGCTCTTGCTGTGCCCGTCCTGCCGCCAGGACAGCCGTCTGGCTCATCATCTGCTCTACGGTGGACATGGTATTGTGGTAATTTAGCGAAACGCTGGAAGATCCGGATGCGACCAGTCCGATGAGGACAGTCAGAATAAGAGATAAAGTGATTTTGGTTCGAATGCTTTTCATTTCAATGATACCCCCTGCTCACATGGTTTCAATAAGGGAAATCCCGTTCCCCGTTTTAAACCGTTCTTATTATTTTATTATTTTAGTTATTTCTACCAAAACTATTATAAAAGTTACGATTCCCGCTTGTCAACCACTATCTGTTCCTGCGCACGGAAATCGGTAACGGTACAGTCTGAATGTTGTGTTGGGAGGCGGACGCCCGTGCGTCCGCTTCCGGCCGCTTAACATATTCCCGTGTTTCGCCGATATAAAAGTAAGAAGGTATGTGTTTTCACGCGGCCGGCAAACGGAGTTGCCGGCAGGGTAACGGAAGATGCGGCAGACGGATCAGGGAGGATGACGGTATGGGTATGAGAATAGGCGCAGGCAGTTTTGGACAACAGGTAACGAAGTTGAAGGACGTGGACGGGTCCGCGAGGGCGGCGGTTTCGGTTTCCAGGCCGGGCATCAAACGCAAGAAACCCTTGCGTTATAATTTTAAGGAAATTTCCATGCAGATTATGATGGCGAAGACATCCGGTAATGCCAGAAGCGTGGCGGCGAAGGCGCGCAGGAAGACGGGAATGCTGCAAAGAAAGCTGAAAAATGAGGACTATGATGAGCAAGAGCTGGAATTGGCGATTGCCCACGCGAAGAAGCTGGAGCGGATTGCGAAAAAGCGGATGAAGCATTTGGAAGCGGAGGAAAAGGCACGGCAGACCGGTTCCTGTATCGTGGAATCGCAGGAGCAGGAAGGGCTTACCCAACAGGAACAGGGGGAAATGGAAGAAACGGAGGAAGCGCAGCGGGAGGCACAGCGGAAGGAACTGGAGCGGCTGATGCGGGAATACCGGGAACTGATGGAAGAAAGCATGGAAGAATTAAACGAGTCCGTGGAAGAAGCGGAGACGGACGGGCTTAAGGAGATGGCGGACGAACTGCTCGGAGGGGTACAGGAGGATATGGAGCCTGAGGAGTTGGAGCGGCTTAAGAAAAAGCACCGGTCAGAGGAACTGCGGGAGCTGATGGAAGCGGACATGAAGTATTTAAGGGACCTGTTCGGAAAACTGGCGAGGGAGAAACAGGAAAATTCCGGTGGATCGGGCAGTGTATCCCTGCAGCTTGGCGGGACGGAGATGCCGGTACCGGCGCCGGTGGAAGCGGCAGCGCCGGAAGGCGGCAGTGTGGACGTAACGGTATAGACCGGGGCGTGTTTGAAAATCGTTTCAGGTTCCGGCAGGGGGAAATTCCAGCCTGCTTAAGTTGGAATTGTGGTATGCCGGGTCATAGGTGACATCCTGTCCGAACCATGTTGGCGGCAGGAATGCGTTGGCGGCATGTTCGGTGGGAAATTCCACTTCCGCGATGAGTAAAGGGGCGAAGGGGGCATCGAATACATCCAGTTCAATGGTAAGCGGCGTATTCTTTTCTTCGTCGGAAAGATTTGCATTTTGCCCATAAGAGGGCTGCGTGAGCGGAATTAAGTATCTTCTTTTGGTAATGACGGTACCGTCTGCTTTTCCGCGCAGGTGATCATAGGATTCCTTGTTTAAGGGAAGGTTGTATTCTTCCCTGGCAAGGAGTCCTTTTCCTTTGTAAGTAAGGTAATACTCGTCGTCCTGCCTGCGGATGCGCACGACGGGGTCAATGTTTAAGTATGCCTGTTCGATTAGAAGGGATTGGCAGGCATCCAAATTTGCGGGCAGTGTTTTTATGATGAATTTGCGTTCGATTTCCATGACATGCTCCTTTCCGGCTAAAATTTCCGTATTCGCTTATAAATGGATTATACCTGTTAGGG
>CANTGP010000282.1 GCA_947653315.1 uncultured Lachnospiraceae bacterium | reverse complement strand
ATCGGCGAATCCGGGGAGGCAGACCGAGTGGTTGTCGGTTTTCGCAGAGTGGATGTAGACCATGAAGCGATGAAGGGAACGATTAAAGAACTCCCGACCAGAGAAATGATTGATGTTCCTGTTGATGAAATGCTTATAGTCGAGTTGTACTCTAAATAAAATGAAGTGTTTAGCAGCAAGCGGGCTGTACCCGCTTGTTTGCATACTTGGTTATTTAGGTGCAATGGTTCGTAAAGGAGGGTATTTGCAGTGTTTGAATTTGAAAGACCCAATATTGAGGTTGTGGAAATCTCTGAAGATAAGAAGTATGGCAAGTTCGTAGTGGAACCTCTGGAAAGGGGTTATGGTATTACACTGGGTAATTCTTTAAGGAGAATCATGCTTTCCTCCCTGCCGGGCGCCGCAGTAAGCCAGATTAAAATCGAAGGCGTACTGCATGAGTTCAGCTCCATTCCGGGCGTGAAGGAAGACGTCAGTGAGATTATCATGAACATCAAGTGCCTTGCCATCAAAAACAGCAGCGATACAAATGAACCTAAGACGGCATACATTGAATACGACGGGGAGGGTGTCGTAAAGGCATCCGACATTCAGGTGGACCAGGACATTGAAATACTGAATCCGGACCTGACCATCGCCACACTGAGCGGCAAGGATACCAAGCTGTACATGGAACTTACCATTACAAAGGGCAGGGGCTATGTGGGATCCGACAAGAACAAAACGGACGATCTTCCTATCGGCGTTATTGCGGTAGATTCCATTTATACCCCGGTGGAAAGGGTAAACGTAACAGTGGAAAATACCCGTGTGGGTCAGATTACCGATTACGATAAGCTGACACTTGACGTATTTACGAACGGAACGCTGGTTCCCGACGAAGCGGTCAGTCTTGCCGCAAAAGTACTTAGCGAACATTTGAGCCTTTTCATCGATTTGTCCGAAAATGCCAAGACCGCAGAGGTTATGGTGGAAAAGGAAGACGATGAAAAAGAAAAAGTATTGGAAATGAGTATTGACGAACTGGAATTATCCGTTCGTTCCTATAACTGCTTAAAGCGGGCAGGCATCAACACGGTCGAAGAACTGACCAACAAGACTTCCGAAGACATGATGAAAGTCCGTAACCTGGGACGGAAATCCTTAGAGGAAGTACTTGCAAAATTGAAGGAACTCGGATTGCAGTTGAATCCCAGCGACGAAGCATAAGTAGCATAAGTAGCGTAAGTAGCATAAGAAGTAAGCCGGATGAAACGGATTCCGGTGGCAAAACGGAAATGAAAACGCATACGGAGTAAGACCAAAAGGCATGTGTGTGCGGGCTCATGGATAAATGGAAATTGCGTCCGGCAAGTAAGTCCGAAGGGCGTGGCGGGGCGTGCCATGGGGAATTTCTCCCCGATTGAAAGAAAGGAGCCGTAAAAATGGCAAAATACAGGAAACTTGGAAGGACATCTTCCCAAAGAAAAGCATTACTCAGGAATCAGGTAACTAACCTGTTATACCACGGAAGGATTATTACCACGCAGGCAAAGGCAAAGGAAGTCCAGAAGATTGCGGAAGGATTGATTGCCCTGGCCATAAAGGAAAAGGATAATTATGAAACCGTTAAGGTTACCGCAAAGGTTCCCCGTAAGGACAAGGACGGTAAGAGGGTAAAACAGATTGTCGATAAGGATACGAAAGCGGTTCTTTCCGAAACACACCGCGACAAGGACGGTAAGATTTTAAGAATCGAAAACGGTGTTACGGTAACGGTTTATGACGAAGTGGAAAAGGAAATCAAAAAAGACCTTCCTTCCAGGCTCCATGCAAGAAGGCAGATGATGAAAGTACTGTATCCGGTAACGGAAGTTCCCGAAAAGAATGCCGGAAAGAAACGCAATACCAAGAAAGTGGATTTGGCGGCAAAGATGTTTGACGAGTACGGACCGAAATATGAAGGCCGTCACGGCGGTTACACGAGAATCATCAAAATCGGCCAGCGGAAAGGCGATGCGGCCATGGAAGTGGTTCTTGAGCTGGTATAAACCGGCTGCCGGATATTTATTAACATGAAGGAAAAGATAATAGGGACCCCGCACAGCGTAAGAAGCCGTGCGGGGGATTTTTATGCACAGCCCCGTGCAGAGGAAGATGCCGCTAAAGCGGCGCACGGGGCGCGCGGCGAGTAGGGGAAAATTTTTCCCCTACTCGATTGTACACGGGCACCCCAAGGAAGATGCCAGCGAAGCTGGCGGGTGCCCTGTGCGTATTTTTTATTCCCGCGAGCAACGAGCCAAGTAGCCGCACTCATGCGGATATTTGGCGACTGCCGCGAGGGTCAATACCCCGCTGCTTGCAGCGGGGTTGTTGACTTAGTTGGGGGAGGGGAAGGGTTTTTTGCGGGAGGAAAGACCGCAGATATAATTCATATCCACATTGTAATAGCGCGCAAGGCTGATTAAATGCCGGATGGGCATTTCATTTGCGCCCCGTTCGTATCGGGCATACATTGTTTGGGATGTGCCGAGGTATTCCGCAATTTCCTGTTGGGTCCTGTCATGGTCCTCCCTGAGATCCCGGATTCTTATTCTGTACTCCATATAGACTTTGACCTCTGGTTTTCATGTCTGATAACGCTTATTCCCGCGGGGGTGCTGACTGCGTATGGATTCAGTTTATCATAGTAAAAATATTTACTATTGACATTAGTAAATATCTTTACTAAAATGCTGATAGGGAATCAACCGGACCGTTTGTGTGGGTACCGGTTATAGTATGCCACAAAGGATGAAAATTTATGGGAAAAAGGATTATCGCATCATGCTTTTTTGTGAATCTGCCGTTTATCACCGCCTTATGTATTTTGCTGCAGGGGAAAACAGAGGGACCGGCAGGAAGGTCGGAAACGGGAGAACGCAGCGGGTATAGGGCAAAAATAGAAATAAGGCAGGAAATAGATGTGGGAAAAGAAGTCGAATTAGGAAAAGAAGCGGAAATAGAAAAAGAAATAAAAATAGAAAAAGAGGTGGAAATAGGAAAAGAAATGAAAATAGAGAAAGAAATAAAGGCGGAAAAAGAAGCCATCCGCATTCTGCTTCCGCCAGGGGAAGAACAGAAAATCTGCTCCATCAGTCTGTGCCGGAAATGGGAAGACGAAGATGATGCCGGGAAATGGGTAACCATAGTGCGGATTGTCAGGAAATAGAAAACCGTCCAAAGACGGTACAAACACGATTTGGGAATGCCCCTTGGGGGGACAGGGAAAGAAACGTTTCCCTGCCTTAATCGGGCACTTTTTGGAAATGCTGGTAATCTTTGCAGGAGTTCCAGTTGCCGCCCCAAACAAAGCCGTGTTCCTTAAACAGTTTATAGCACAAATCATTTTCATCGATTTTGTATGCGAAATCTTTGGAACGGTCCGCATAAGTTTCGCTTCCCGTGGGTGAAATATAGGTGGTGCCGTCCGGCCGGAACACCACATAGGGATTGAAGAACGGGTTGACATCGATGGCAAGCCCCAGTGCATGTTTGGACAGGTTGGAAGTGCCGTCCACCACGCGGTAGTTAAAGCAGGACGTATTATTGTCCAGCATGGAGAGCGTATCGTCCCCGCTGTATTCATCAATCAACCGGATTTGCTCAATTTGGTATTCGTTTTGGTACAACTCGTAAAATATTTCCACCAAATCCTGTGCGATAGCCTTATTACAGATTAATTCCCCCGTCCGTTCCACACCGTGGAAATTGTAGTGCAGCACGCTTACATAACAAAGGTCGTCATAGGAAACCCTTATGTCCGCTGCGGAATTGACGATATTGACCGCTTCCACTGCCGTACCGTCTTTGGCATCTTCCGTTACCGGATAAGAAACGCCGGTAATCCTTTGTATCATTTCTTTTGAAAGCGGTTCATAATAGAACCCGTCCTGATATACTACCCTGTCGGGATGCCGCGTCATTTTTCCATCCTCACTTTCCGTATGGTTATTGTCTCCGCCATCCGGCTGCGGGACACTGCCGGAAGACTCTGGCTGGGTTATCTTATGGTCCTGCGCCTGTTGTGGTTCCGCCCATTGTGTCTGGGAAACTGAAATTTCCTTCACGGCACCGGATTCCGGTTCCGTTTTACCTGTTCCCGGAGTCTGATTGCGGGATGTTGCAATTTCGGGTTCCGTTCCGACTGTTTCCGTTTTGGCATTTTCCGTTTGCGGGTGTTTGGCAGCGTAGTCCGCCAATGTCTCCGAATGGGAAAAAATCCGCACGAAAACCGCGGAGAAAATAATAATTGCGGCAATATAAGCCAATGGTTTCAGCAGTTTGTCCATATGATGGTTTCCTTCTTATCCTTATTTATTTGCGGGTGTTATGGTTTTCTGTTTGTTTCATCCGGTATTGTAGCATATCTTTGGGGATTTGGCTACGGTTTTCTGTCACCTTAAAAGGTAGTTTGAAACAGTTCCGCCGGAACGTTGTGTTGGGAGGGGGACGCCCGTGCGTGGTTTTTTTAGTGACCGCCAGCCGCACAACTACCTGTCCCGGTTTTCCGTGCACTTTTTTCGGCTGGAGGTTTCTAAGCAGAATG
>CANTGP010000281.1 GCA_947653315.1 uncultured Lachnospiraceae bacterium | reverse complement strand
CTGTATCATAACCGGCTTCCCTGTCTGCCGGTACAACTGCACCACACTGCTCCCATCCCCATAATACGCGTCACTCAACACAATCGCCCTGTCCAAATCCGCCGTCTCGTCATAAATCCCCCATCCTTCTTCCAAATATTCCCTGACCAGCCCTTCATATTCCGCCCAAAGCTGCGGACGCATGGATGACACGGTAGCTTTCACCAGCGGATGCGGACGCCACAAAAGCGCCACTTCTTCCTTATTTTCCTTAAAAATACGGAAAACATGGCGCATCTTCTCCAGCATTTTTTCATTATATTGCAAAAGCGCCCCTACACTTGTATTATAAAAAACAACCTTCTTCCGACTCCCGTCCGGCTTTTTTATGATATCCAGCCAGTCTTCCGGAACCGTAAGGCTATCCCTGTCCGTATCCAAAACTTTATCCAGCTTCGGGGAACCGAGCCCCAATATCTTCCCGTTCCAATACTTTTTTGCTGCTTCGCCATGGTCGTTCGTGGCATCCGTCAGAACCTTTATGTATACCTGCTTCATATCCTCCGACTGCACAATCACCCTGTCCGCATGAAACACCCCCGGGGAAGTACAAAAATGCTTTATACCCTCTACCGCATCCGTATCCTCCGGTTTTATTTCTCCCAGCACAAAATACGGGATATATACCAGCATGTCCGTAAACTTCTTTAGGTTCTCCGAATAAAAAAAAGGTGCGACGCTGGTAACAAAGTTATACTGGTCATACGGATTATGGATGAAAATAATATCCGGCATCCTTGCCCCGAAATCATATGCCCCGTAATAAGTAACCGGTACGTAATCCGGATACTGGTTCCCTTCGTAATGCATTTCGCCGAAGCTCCCGTCCGCGTTCCTGTCATAATACGGAATCGGAATTACATAGGCATCGCAGTTTCCGTCCGCGTCCGCCGCTTTCCATACGCTCTCCATGCTGTCCCACATGCTCGCTTTATACGGAAGGAACACCGCTTCCTTCCTGACCGGAATGTCGTTGTTGATACTGTTGCTTATTTTAAGCAGTTTATGTCTTAACAGCTTATGAACTTTACCCGCGTTCCACTCCCGGCCGCCCGGGTTCTCCCTGTCTTTAAGCATCCTTTCCAGTTCCCCGTAAATCCGGTATACGAGTTCACAGTATTCCTCCAGCAATTTTACCGTCGGATGCCCTTCCCCTTCCGTGGCTTCAATCAGGGTACCCATGCTGATTCCGCCGTTTTGGCAGTCCTCCAGCAGACCCATGGCGGACGGGAAATTCCCCTGCTCCATATCCTTTTTTATCTGGCTATGGGCTTCTTCCATCTGCCCTGCCAGTTCTTCCAACTGTTGTTTCTGTGCCTTCCTCATAATCTCCTCGTTATTTCCTTACCGGAAACCCTGCCGTCCGGCGCATATGCCCGTAACCATGCCATACGGGGCTTTTTATTATCATAAGCATTAGCTGGGCGCTTTCCGCGCCTGTCCGTTTTCCCGCTTTCTTTACGGTCCGCTGGTTTTCCCCGCGTTCCATAAACGGCAAAAAGGACTTCGCTCCGCATAAGGCTGCGGTCCTGGCATACCAGAAGACCATTCGCGATGGCCCGGATAATGCCGTTTTTTGCCTTTACGGACAGTCATCCTGCCATGCCGGATGCCGTCCATACTATGTCAACATACTTTCCCGTGATCCCCTGCGGGTAAAACCCCTTACGCCGGTATCCTTATCCCGGACACCCACGCACGGTGTTTATTCTCGGGTCCGTATGGTTTAACCGTTTTTATCGTATTCAACTTTATTTCCCAATTTATTTACATCTTTATTTTCATATTTATTTTTAATGTTCCTTGCTCCGTTTAAGGAAAGCGGAACCTCATAGCCGCACTCCGGGCAGCGGAAACCTTCCGGCAGCCTTTTTCCTTCCGCGCCGCAGCGGGAGCACACGCTTCCCGTCCCCTTGGAATTAATTTCCACAAGCTCGATGGAATGGATTCGGCATTTGTAAGACAGCCGTTCCCTGACATACCCTTGGAAGCCCCGCGTCATGTTCCTGTTCGCCGCTTTCGAGGGCAGCTTCGTTTTTCCCACGGTTAACGGTCTGGCAATGACGATTCTTCCCGGTTTTTCCGCTTCCAGCATCCGGTTGATTTCGGTATTAATGTAGGCTTCCGTCTTTGTCCGCTCTTTCTCCTTGTGCTTTTCATATTTTTCCGTTCCAAGGTTGTTGGCTTCGATATGCCCCGCCTTTTCCCTGTCGCCCGCTTCCATGCTCCGCCGGTATGCCGTTCGGATTTTGGCACGGTTCCTGTTCTTATCCTCCAGCCGTTTCGTTTCCCCGGACGCCATGCTGCCCAGCGATTGACCGTACACATTTCCGTTTGACAGCGTAAACATATCCCGGTAGCCGATATGGACATATACCGTATTATGGTAATCCACGTGTTTTCTGATTTTCGTTTCCACCGGAAGTGCCAGCGCAACATCCTCTTTCCGGATACACAACCGTATCTGCCGGTTACAAACGTTCCCGTCCTTTAACGGGATTTCCAGCCGTTTCCCCGGTTTCCTTGACGCTATGAACAGGGAGCCGTCCCGGTACGTATAACCGGAAACCGCAATACTGAAGTAATCCGTACCTGCAATTTCCGGTTTGGTCAGGTATCTCCTTGTCAGCCTGCGCAGAAGGTTATTCAGGCGTTCCACATCGATGGCAAGCCCTTCCGCCTTCTTCGGGATTTCATACTCCCTGCGGTTTAAAACTGCGGCATAAATATTGTCCAGTTTCAAAACCGTCCGCAGGTACATACGGTCGTCGCCGCTTAGGTTTTCATTTGCCGTAATCAAGGTACGGAGTTTGTTTTTTAACATTCCCCACATGGTTTTGATGTCGGACACCGCATCCACCACGGCAGGCGAAAAATAGGCGGACGGCAAACCCAGCTCCGTCCGGATTCCGCTTTCCCGCACTTCTTTCATGATGTCAAAGGCAGGCGTCAGCCGGTCCAGGCTCCCGATACCGGAATACCTGTTGTATACATATTTTTTGACCTTGCCGTAATCCAGGGCGATTCCCCTTAAGATTTCCATGGTTTCCCCGGACAGCGGCCCGCTGTACTGCCAAACCGTCTTCGTTATGGTATTCTCCGCGGACACTGGTTCACCCCTCCACATGGCGCTTTTCTTTCGTAGATTCCCTTATTCTGCGAAAGCGTCCCGAAACACCGGAAAACAGGGGCTTCCTTAACCTACCTGACCATAAATCTGACCATAAAATCCCGAAAGGCTGTCCATATACCGGCGTTTGGTATCCATGGAAGGGTGTACGTACCGGTCCAGGGTAATCTGTACATCGGAATGCCCCAGCATTTCGCTTAAGCTCTTTACATCCGTTCCCCCTTCAATACAGTTGGTGGAAAACGTATGCCGCAAAATATGGAAATTTTTATCCGACAGTCCCGCTTCTTCCAGGATTTTTTTAAAATGGTACTGCATGGTCCGGGGTTCCAAAGGCTTATCCCCGCCCAATACATATTCCCTGCCGTCCCGGAACCTGGAAATGAAATCAACCACTGCGGCGGAAAGGGGTATCTCCCGTTTGGAATATTCGCTTTTCGGTTCCGTTTCCATCAGTACGGTTTTCGTCGGATGCCCGTCCATGTATAGGCGCTGCACCGTGCGGTTGACCATCAGGATTTTATTTCCGAAATCAATATCCAACCATTTTAACGCACACAGTTCCCCAAGCCGCAGCCCCGTAAACAGGCAGAGCAGGACAGCCATTTTATAAATATCCGTTTCCCGGTAAAGGGCGGAAATCAGTTTTTTCTGCTCACTTTTGGCAAGTACTTTCACCGGTTTGTTCCAGGAATCGGCTTCCGGTTTCCTTAAAACCGGAATGGTTACGGCATACCGGTTGACCGCAAATTTTAAAATCTGGTTTAATACACAGTAAATACTTTTTAAGGTGCTGTCCGACAATTCCCGTGAAGTCTTTTCTCTTACGGATATTTCCGTAATTTCGGATAACACCGTACCGCAAAATCCGTCCCCGATATGGTTCCTCCAAATCAGTTCATACTTAATATAAGTGGACGGTTTCCGCTTGCTTTTGATTTCCGCAAGCCATTCCAGCGCCGCATCCTCCAGCAGAATGTCTTCCGGGGTGAAAGGTCCCTTCCGTTTTCCCCCCTGTTTTTTTAAATCCCCTTTCCGTTCCTCCAGCTTATCCCTGGCTTCTTCGTAGGTCTTACCGTAAACGGACCGGTAGACCCTTTTCCCCTTTTCCTCACTGTACACCGGATAGCGCCCTTCCCACCGTCCGTCTTTCCTTCTTCTTATGTTTTCCCCATGCCGTGCCATGACAACCGTTCCTCCTTTGTATGTAATTTGGGATATCCTTCCCCCTATCATGGTAAATCATCCGGCCCCGAAACTGTAATCATTCTGACCCCAAAACTGACCATAAAATATTCCGGGTTTTGCATCCAAAAACATGCTTTCTATATTTTTCCACTGCTTTTACGGTTATTTCAGAAAAAAATAATTGTCATTTGAATGCAAACGTGGTAGACTAATAAC
>CANTGP010000280.1 GCA_947653315.1 uncultured Lachnospiraceae bacterium | reverse complement strand
AAACGGAACAGGCGCTTCCCCTGACGCTTGAAACCGCTAAAAAACTGGCAGGGGAAGTGGAGCGGAAAGCAAAGGAAATGGGGCTTCCCGTAGTCATAGCCGTGTCGGATGCTTCGGCAAGACCCATTGCCGTCCATTGCATGGACGGCGCTTACATAGCCAGCTTCGATATCGCCCTGCATAAAGCGTATACCTCCGCGGGACTGAAAATGTCCACGGCAGAGCTGTCCCGTCTCAGCGCCCCCGGACAGCCCTTGTACGGCATACAGAATACCAACGATGGGAAAATCGTGATTTTCGGCGGAGGGGAAGTATTGGAGCGGAACGGGAAAATAGTGGGGGCCTTAGGCGTAAGCGGCGGAACACTGGAACAGGATACGGCGCTTGCCGCATACGGAAAGGAAATGTTCGGAAACATTTTATAAAAAATAAGGAAAGGGATGAGGAGAAAGTGGCAGTCAGTGAACAACTGGTACAGGATGTGGTAAAGGAAGTGGTTGCCAGGCTTAAGATAGATGCCGACCCAACGGGAAACAGGGGCGTATATGCGGATATGGATACGGCAATCGCGGCGGCGAAACAGGCACAGAAGAAAGTGCAATCCATGTCCATGGACCAAAGGGAAAAAATCATCAGCCTGATTCGGAAAAAGACAAAAGAAAATGCGGAAACACTGGCGCGTATGGGCGTACAGGAAACCGGCATGGGAAACGTAGGACATAAAATATTAAAACATCATCTTGTGGCGGAACGAACGCCCGGAACGGAAGACATTACCACTACCGCGTGGTCGGGCGACCGGGGGCTGACCTTGGTGGAGATGGGACCTTTCGGGGTCATCGGTGCGATTACTCCCTGCACCAATCCTTCGGAAACCATCATATGCAATACCATCGGAATGCTGGCGGGCGGCAATACGGTGGTATTCAATCCCCATCCGGCGGCGATTAAGACATCCGTTTTTGCCATTCACATGATGAATGAAGCGTCGGTGGAAGCAGGGGGACCGGAAGTCATTGCCTGTACGGTGGAAAAGCCCACGCTGGAAACCAGCAATGTCATGATGAAGCATAAGGACATTGCCCTTCTTGTGGCAACCGGCGGACCGGGCGTGGTTACGGCGGTACTTTCCTCCGGGAAACGTGGCATCGGGGCAGGCGCGGGAAATCCGCCGGCATTAGTGGACGAAACGGCGGATATCCGTAAGGCGGCGGAGGATATCGTCAACGGGTGTACGTTTGACAACAATCTTCCCTGCATCGCGGAAAAAGAAATCGTGGCGGTGGACAGCGTAGCGGATGAACTGATGCATTACATGATAAACGAACAGGGATGTTACCGGATTAGCCGGGAAGAACAGGAGAAGCTCACCTCCGTGGTGTTGACTCCCAAGGGTTTAAACCGGAAATGTGTGGGGAGGAGCGCGAAGGCACTGCTTGCCATGATCGGAATCGACGTGCCGGACAATATCCGCTGCATCGTGTTTGAAGGGGAAAAAGAACATCCCCTGATTTCCGAGGAACTGATGATGCCGGTTCTCGGTATGGTAAGGGCGAAGGATTTTGAGGACGCGGTGGAAAAAGCGGTTTGGCTCGAACACGGCAACCGCCATTCCGCACACATCCATTCCAAGAACGTGGATAACATTACGAAATATGCCAAAGCCATCGATACGGCAATCCTTGTGAAAAACGCCCCGTCTTATGCGGCGCTTGGCTTCGGCGGCGAAGGTTATTGTACGTTTACCATAGCCAGCAGGACCGGGGAAGGACTGACCAGCGCCAGCGCGTTTACCAAGAGAAGACGTTGCGTGATGTCGGATAGTCTCTGCATCCGGTAACGGCGGCAATAAAAGCGGATAAAAGCGGATAGAAGCAGAAAGGAGACAGATATGGGCAACATCAATACAGCCGATTTGGAGGCGGTGGTTAAACAGGTGTTGGAAAGCATGATGGACAGGGAGACGCCGTCAGGGAACGGGCAGGCGGCAACCGGCGCATCCATACCGAAGACGGCGCGGGTCGCCATGTTGACCGCATTGGAAAAATATGAAGTGAAGGAGTTTCCGATTCCCGAAGTGGGGGACGGGGATATTCTTGTAAAGGTGGAAGGCTGCGGCATCTGCGGTACCGATGCCCATGAATTTAAAAAAGATCCCTTCGGGTTAATCCCGGTAGCGTTGGGACACGAAGGAACCGGCGAAATCGTGAAAATGGGCAAAAACGTTAAGAAGGACAGCGCGGGCAAACCGTTAAAAGTAGGGGATAAAGTCGTTACCTGCATGATTTTTAAGGATAATCCCGACATTACCATGTTTGATTTGAATAAACAGAATGTGGGGGGCGCAGACGTATACGGACTTCTTCCCGATGATGACATCCATTTAAACGGCTGGTTTTCCGATTACATATTAATCCGGGAAGGTTCCACGGTATTTAATGTCAGCGACCTTGACTTAAAATCCAGGATACTGATTGAGCCTTGCGCAGTGTTGGTTCATGCGGTGGAGCGGGCTAAATCCACGGGAATCCTGCGTTTCAACAGCAGAGTGGTGGTACAGGGCTGTGGTCCCATCGGGCTGATCTGCATCGCCGTACTGCGTACCATGGGAATCGAAAACATCGTGGCGGTGGACGGGGAACGGAAACGCCTGGATTTTGCAAAAGAAATGGGAGCCGGAAAATCGGTGGACTTCAAGGAGCATAAGGGAATCGAAGCGTTGGCAAAAGCCGTGGAAGACGCGTTCGGGGGCTATCCTGCGGATTTCGCTTTCCAGTGTACGGGAGCACCGGCGGCACATTCCAATATTTATAAATTCATCCGGAACGGCGGCGGGCTGTGTGAACTGGGATTCTTTATCAACAACGGGGATGCGACGATTAATCCCCATTTGGATATCTGCTCCAAGGAACTGACCATCGTAGGCTCCTGGGTATACACACTCCGGGATTATGCCACCACGTTTGACTTCCTGAAACGGGCAAAGGGCATCGGACTTCCCATGGAGAAGCTGATTACCCATGAATTTCCGCTGGAGGAGATTAACGAAGCCCATAAGACGAACCTGAGAATGGAAGGGCTGAAAATCGCTATTATCAACAAGTGATGCACGGACAGGTTACGACGGAACCGGCAATGGGAAAAAAGCGGAAGCGGGGATAAGGTATGGGAGAAGCGGTAGGAATCATAGAAGTCTACGGACTGGCGACGGCATTTGCGGCGGCGGATGCGGGATGCAAAGCCGCCAACGTGACCATTGAAAATTTTGATAAAAATAAACCGGCGAATGCGGATGCCCTTCCCGTGCCGCTCATCGTCATGATAAAATTCCGGGGAAGCGTATCGGATGTAAGGGCGGCGGTGGATGCCGCGAAAAGGCGCGCCGGGGAGCTTGCCGGAGTGGTGGCGACCCATGAAATCGCAAGGCCGGAGGAAGACACGGAGAAAATGTTAAGGCTCAGCGGCATGGATAAAAAATAAAGCGGGGAACCGCACAAAGGGCAGGGCCAAAAAGATAAAGGAGGAGAAGAAATGGCACAGTTGGCATTGGGAATGATAGAAACAAGGGGGCTTACGGCGGCAATCGAAGCGGCGGATGCCATGATTAAATCGGCGGAAGTGACATTAATCGGGACGGAGAAAATCGGTTCCGGGCTGGTAACGGTGATGGTACGCGGCGACGTAGGAGCCGTGAAGGCGGCAGTGGAAGCCGGAAGCGTGCGCGCGGCAAGCCTTGGGGAACTGGTGGCGACCCATGTGATCCCAAGACCCCATAACGACGTGGAAAAGATTCTGCCCCTGATTTAGAGATTGGTTAAAAAAATTTCGTTCCCGGAAACGGGTAAGCAGTGTGGAAATGAGGAAAAACATGGGAAATGCATATGGATTCTTTGAGGTTCCGAGTACGACGGCGGCCATCAGCGCCCTCGATATTATGTGCAAAACCGCCAATGTGGAATTTGTCACATGGGAAAAAAAGCTGGGCGGCAGGCTGGTAACGGTTATTATACGGGGAGACGTATCGGACGTGGAACAGGCGGTGGAAGCCGCCGCACAGGGCGCAATCAAGAAACCGGCAGCCACGGTAGTCATTGCCAATCCCCATGAAGAAGTGGTAAAATTAATAAAAAAGAGCGCCAGCCGGCTGACGAACATACCGACGGCATGGGACGACGAAATGGAGTAGCATATGGCGGAACGCAAAAATACGGAGAAAAAACCCGCTGCAACAGCCGGTAAAAAACAAAAGACGGAGCCGGTAAATGCGGATACCCGGAAAGGGAAAACACCGCAGGCAGAGGAAGCGGCTGTGGAAACGGCAGCGGCGGAAACAGGAAAGGCACAAACGGCAGAAACAACAACAGAAATAACAACAGAAACAAAATCAGAAATCAAGGAGGAAAAAAGAATGGCACAGGAAGCATTGGGAATGGTGGAAACAAGAGGTTTGGTGGCATCGATTGAGGCGGCGGACGCCATGTTAAAGGCGGCAAACGTAACGCTGGTGGGAACGGAGAAAATCGGTTCCGGGCTGGTAAGCGTAATGGTACGCGGCGACGTAGGAGCGGTAAAAGCAGCG
>CANTGP010000279.1 GCA_947653315.1 uncultured Lachnospiraceae bacterium | reverse complement strand
TCCGGATCGTCATAGCGCAGCCCTCCCTCATCATTTGGATGATAGAAATCCGTACACTTGTATGCAAACTCCGCATAATCCGACAGAACGTAAAAGCCGTGGGCGAAATTTTTGGGAATAAAAAACTGCTTTTTGTTCTCTGCGGACAGCACCACGCCATGCCATCTGCCGAAAGTAGGCGATCCGGGCCGCAGATCCACCGCCACATCAAACACCTCGCCGCTTATCACTCTCACCAGCTTATCCTGAGGATGGTTAATTTGAAAATGAAGGCCGCGCAGCACGTTCTTAACGGAAGCGGACTGATTGTCCTGCACGAACACCTGGTCAATTCCCGCTTCCCTGAAATCATTGTAATTATAGGTCTCCACAAAATAGCCTCTGGAATCGCCAAACACCTGGGGCGTGATCACCTTGAGCCCTTCGATTTCGCACGTTTCCACCGTAATCTTTCCCATATCGTTCTTTCCTTTCCCTGTCGTATTCCGCTCTTTACAGTCCCTCTGCGACCTCTTTCAAATACTTTCCGTAGTTGGTCTTCATCAGGGGCTGCGCCAGCTTAAGGAGCTGCTCCCTGTCAATAAAGCCTCTCTTGTAGGCGATCTCCTCGATGCAGGAAATATAAAGCCCCTGCCGTTTCTGGAACGCCGCCACAAAATCCGCCGCATCCAGCAGCGAATCATGGCTGCCCGTATCCAGCCACGCAAATCCCCTTCCCAGCGTTTCCACCCTCAGGCTTCCGCGTTTTAAATACTCGTTGTTGACGCTGGTAATCTCAATCTCCCCCCTTGCGGAAGGCTGTACGTTCCTTGCGATTTCCACCACATCGTTATCGTAAAAATATAAGCCCGGCACAGCATAATTGCTCTTTGGATTCTCCGGTTTCTCCTCAATGGAAAGCGCTTTGCCGTTTTCGTCAAATTCCACCACGCCGTATTCACGGGGATCCCTTACGTAATAGCCGAAAATCGTTGCACCCTTTTCCCTCGACGCCACTTCGCGAAGCACCCTTGAAAAGCTCTGCCCGTAAAAAATATTGTCGCCCAAAACAAGCGCCACACTATCACTGCCGATAAAATCCGCACCGATAAGAAAAGCATCCGCCAGTCCCCGCGGATATTCCTGCACGGCATATTCCAGCTTAAGTCCCAACTGTTCCCCCGTACCGAACAGTTCTTCAAATACCGGAAGGTCCCTGGGTGTGGAAATCACCAGTATCTCACGGATTCCCGCCAGCATCAGCGTTGAAAGCGGATAATATATCATCGGTTTATCATATACCGGCATAATCTGTTTGGAAACCGCTTTCGTTAACGGATACAGCCTGGTACCGCTTCCCCCTGCAAGAATTATTCCCTTCATTCCTTCCCATCCTCCTTCTCTTTGCCAACGACGGCATTTTATTCGGTATACATCTCCTCATAATATTTCTGGTAATCACCGCTTGTTACGTTCCGCATCCAGTCCTCATGCTCAAAATACCACTGGATGGTCCGCTTAATGCCTTCCTTAAACATCGTCTCCGGTTCCCAGCCGATTTCCGCCTTGATTTTATCCGGCGCAATGGCATACCTGCGGTCATGGCCCTTACGGTCTTCCACATAGGTAATCAAATCTTTGCTGACCAGTTTTTTCCTCGGATCGCTCTCCGGAAGCATCTCCTGTAAAGTTTCGATAATGATATGGACGATTTCGATGTTTTGCTTCTCGTTATGCCCGCCCACGTTATAGGTTTCAAACAGCCTTCCTTTTTCCTGTACCATATCAATGGCTTTGGCATGGTCCTCCACATACAGCCAATCCCTGACATTTTTCCCGTCGCCGTAAATGGGAAGGCTGCGTCCCTGCAGCGCATTGTTGATAATCAGCGGAATCAATTTCTCCGGGAACTGGTACGGTCCGTAATTGTTGGAGCAGTTTGTAATATTGGCCGGAAAACGGTACGTATCCATATAGGACCTCACCAGCATGTCCGAACCTGCCTTACTTGCCGAATAAGGGCTGTGGGGTGCATAAGGAGTGGTTTCATAAAAATACTCCCCGTCGTCTTCCAACGCTCCGTACACTTCATCCGTGGAAACGTGGAGAAATTTCTTATCCGCCTGAAAGCTCCCGTCCGGCAGCTCCCACGCCGCTTTCGCACAATTTAACAGAACCGCCGTCCCCAAAACATTGGTCTGTACGAAAACTTCGGGATTACGGATGCTCCTGTCCACATGGGTTTCCGCCGCGAAATGCACCACGCGGTCGATATCGTTTTCCGCAAAGATTTTTCCGATGGCTTCCTTATCACAAATATCCGCATTTACAAACGTATAGTTTTCCCTGCCTTCCACTTCCTTCAGATTTTCCAGATTGCCTGCATAAGTGAGGGCATCCACGTTAATGATGCGGATTTCGTCTCCGTATTTCCGAAACATGTAATGAATATAATTGGAGCCGATGAAACCGGCGCCTCCCGTTACCAAATATGTCCTCATTGCTTTTTCCTCGCTTTCCTTATTTTTTAAATATCTTAAATCCTAATTCCAAATACAGAACTTTAATTCCACATTTCCATATTTTCCCCATTCCGGATTATTCCAGCTTCTATTTTTTTCCATTTCCGGATTTTATCCCAAACTATTATAAATATACCTCATATGTGCCTAAAAAACAAGCTGATTTTCTTTTACGGCACGGAAATCAATTTTCGGTTTCCGTTCACCCTCCTGCTGCGGTTTGGCGCCGCCTGTGTCCTGCATTTTGCCGCTGCATGCTTTTTTTACATCCACCTACAACATTTTTGTCGATGAATAAATAAAATAGTTGTTGACTTTTTGGGTCACTACTGTCACAATTTATACTAAGAATAAATCAAACAAATCCAAAGAAAATCAAAAATCATATCCGGAGAGGGGTAATCATCCAATGATGTATATGCACTACTGCAAACCCTGCCATCGTGTCCACATGTTAAACGGACACAAGATGACCTGTCCAAAATGCGGAAGTTCCATTACGGAACTACGGATTCCTTACATGGATTACGTCAGTATGGACATGGACGAAAGGGAGGCATTTAAAGCCCGATGCGCCGATCCTGACCAGCTCAAGGAATTGAGTACCACCTACCGTATGTATAAATACAGTAAATGGTACAAGGAGCTCCACAGGCAGCAATGCTAGTACGTCGCTCTGCAAGTTTCACGGGAATTTTGGGGACGCTTCAAAAGGTTAAGAACGCGGGGGAAAATGTGAATATTTTATCCGGCTTATATTTTTATGGATTTTTCCCATAAATAATAGTACAATAAGCACATTACGGAAGGAGGCTGCTATTTATGGGGAAACATGACAATGCTGCAGACAGCGGAAATACGGAACGCGGGAAAAAGGGGCTCCGTATCAACCCACATTTGGTTCTGTTAGCCGCCATTCTGATTCTTGCCGGAATCTCCGTCATAAAACTGGTCATATGGAACCGCGGCACCAAGTCGGATTACGATCCGGAACACCTCGCCGAAGGTTTTGACACCGAAGCGCTGGACACCATCATCCCCTTAAGCGAATCCCTTTTGGACGGACATGCGGATGACGGTGTGACAACCATTCTTTGTCTCGGAAACAATCCCCTGACGGACGAAACGGGGGATAACGGTTTCACCTCCCTTTTGGCGGCAAAGACAGGCGCTACCGTATACAATGGCGGTTTTCCCGACTCCACGGTCGGCGCTCGTTATTCCGCTTATAACGAAAGTTATCCAAGGGACAACTTTAACCTGCCCTATGTCGCAAAAAGCATCTGCACCGGGGATTTTAACAGGATAAAGGCCGCTGCCGAATCGGAAACGGACGGCAGGTATGCCCAAACCGTGGAAATGCTGGAACATTTGGATTACGGCAGCATCGACATCATCGCCATTGTATACGATGCAACGGATTATCTTGCGCGGATTCCGTCCGACAACCCGAACGATCCCTACGAGCTGAGTACCTACACCGGAGGACTGCGCAATGCCATTGAGGATATCCAAAAGACTTACCCCTACATCCGTATTGTTGTCATGTCCCACACCTTTGCCCATTATGTGGACGAAAACGGGAATTACCAAAACGGGGGAAACACCGACCTCGGAAACGGCGCGCTGCCCCACTACCTCATAAAAGAAGTGGATGTTTCCATCTCCTGCGGCGTATCCGTTATCGATAACTTCTACGGAACCATTAATGAAGATAATTATACGGATTACATGACCGACTACATCCATTTAAACGATGCCGGACGCAACCTGATGGCAGACCGTTTGGCGGAACTAATCAACACCGGATACACTTCCAAACGCTGAACCGGATATTCTGCCGTCTGTAATATTAATATTCCACCGAAAACAGCTCCGCGAAATCATAATTTTCCACGATTTCCAGCATTTTCCTAAGTTCCTCCTCCAAATTTCCTTCCGTCACTTCACATTCACCCGATACAAAGCATTCCGTCATATCTTGGACCAACTTGTCCATTCTCATACACAGCCTTTGAGATTCTACCAACTTCTACTAATTCTTTCATTACCGGCCCTCCTATTTCTCAATACCTGCCTGT
>CANTGP010000278.1 GCA_947653315.1 uncultured Lachnospiraceae bacterium | reverse complement strand
TCCTTTTTGGTGTTGTGTGGTTTTTATGGTTTTAAGTCCAGTATAACAGCGGGCAAAAGGGAATACAAGGGGATTTGGGGTTTGGACAAAATAATGAAAAAAGAAACAAAATATGGAAAATTCAAACGGATTAAAAAAATGCTATTCCATTTAATCGTTCAAAAAATAAGGAAACGGCAATTCATTTAAGAAAAAATCCCTAAAATAAGGTGTTTTTTTGAGTTAAAAAAATAAATTGAAAGGAAAACGGTAAGTAAAACAGCAGGATATACCACAATTTTGTCCTATTGTCAGGAAAAAAAGAATATGATAACATAATATGTACGGTTCTTTGCGTACAATGTAGCTAAAAACAGAAGAATAAAGAATTTTTTGAGGAGAAGCGGATGGATAAGCAAAGAATTTCTTTAAAGGCAAAAATTACATTGGTGGCGATTGTATTGTTCGTGGCCAGCTTTGCCGCAATGGTATTTGTTTCCCTTCATTTTATGGAGGACCTGATTGCGGAAAATATGGTAGCCCAATTTGTAAAGGAAGATACACAGCTTGCAAAACAGGCTGCCATTCTTTTGGAAAAAGGCGGGGATGTGGGGGAATTACAGGCTTTTGTGGAAGAAAGCGTTGCAGAGAACAGTCATTTTGCCTATGTGGTGGCAATTGATACAACCGTTACCGCAGTTGCTCATTCGGACGCGGAGAAAATAGGCAAATCTTACTTGGATGATACGTCATATTCGGTACCTGCCGCCCAAAAGGGGGAAGTGATGACCAGCCAGTTTTGGGCTGATGTGCAGCAGGCATGGACTTATGACGTGATGTGTCCCATCTATGTGGACGGTGAATTGTGGGGCTCCATGGATGTGGGAATTTATAACTATACGGTGGATACCATCGTGGCGAAAATCAGGACAATCAGTATTGTTGTTACGTTAGTAATGGTAATAATCAGCGGTGGTCTGATGGTATTATATTGTAATTATGAGTTTAAGGCGATTAAGGAAATCGTGAAAATCTGTGATTCCATGGGAATGGGCGATTTTACGGTGAATATAAACAGGAAGTTCTTAAACCGGGGGGATGAAGTAGGGAGCATGGCAAATGCCATGCAGCATATGAAGGAAAACTTAAGCAGGCTCATTGCCGCCACGGACGGTCATGCCGCAAAATTAATGCTTATTTCCGAAGGACTGAATAACAGCGCGGGAAATACGCAGGAGAAGGCAGTGGATATCGTTAAGATATCGGAGAAAGCAGTCTTGGATACGGGAGAGCAGAGCGAGCTTACCAGGTCAAATACCCAAATGACCCAGAAAATCTCGAGAGGAATGGAAAATATTGCACAAAACGTCTCCAACATCAGTGCGGCATCGGTGGATACCGCAAAGGAAGCGCGTTCCGGTGCGGAAAAACTGGATGTAGTGGTAGCGCAGATGTCGGAAATCGAGAAGAAAGTAACGGATACCTTTACACAGATTCAGGAATTGTCAAAGATGTCCAATATCATTCAAAGCGTGGTCCAGTTGATTTCCGAAATCGCATCCCAAACCAACCTTTTGGCGCTGAATGCTTCCATTGAGGCAGCGAGGGCAGGCGAGCAGGGAAAAGGTTTTGCAGTCGTAGCCGGAGAGGTAGGTAAACTGGCAGAGGAATCCACAAAGGCAACGGAAAAGATTACGAAAATTATCATGGATATCCAAAAGTGCATCGACGGCTGCGTTACGCTTATGGAAGAAGGGAATCATTCCGTAAAGGAAGGCATAGACCTTGCCGCAGCGACGAAAGAGAGCTTTTCGGGTATTATTGAAAAGATTTCCAGGGTATCCGAGGAAATGTCTAACGTTTCGGTTATTACGGAAGAAGTGACAAACGGTACGGGAACATTGTACGGCGCCATTGATAAAATTGCTTCCATTGCCGGAAACGTATTGGAAAGCACCCAGGGCGTATCGAACAATGCCAAGGTGCAGGAAGAAATGATGGATGAAATGTTGAAGAAAGTCAACGATTTATCCATGCTTTCGAAGGAATTAAAAGAAGGATTAAGCGTATTTAAAATAGAAAATATCTCATAAATAAAATAATCAATTCCCATTTTTACGGACGGGCAGGTGCCGGGCGGATTTTTGATAGTCCGCTTCAGGTACCGGATTCCTGTCCTTTTTATGTACACGCCCGCATATGGAAGTTTGCTGTTTCACAGCATGCGGGCGGCGCGGCGAGTAGGGGAGAAAAACCTTGAAAACATATAAAAATGAATTGAAGAAAACAGACAAATTATTTATAATGGTAAGTAACAGATTCTTATGTTCCACAAAAAATGAAGGGAGTGAGCAGAATGTATCAAGTAATTACCATTGAACGCGAATATGCCAGCGGGGGGAACGAAATCGGGAAGAAACTGGCAGCCGCCCTGGGGTATAAACTGTATGACCGCAATTTATTGACAAAAGCCGCCCAGGAGCTTCAGATTGCATCCATTTACATTGAGAATTTGGAGGAAACCCCTTCCGGCAGCTTTATTTTCAATCTTTCCAAAACCCCGATTGGAGGAAATGAGAAACATTTATCCCTGACGGAAAAATTGTTTGCGGCAGAAAAAAACATCATCGAAAAAGCCGCCCAAGAAGGCGGGTGCGTCATCGTAGGGCGTGCGGCGGGATATATTCTGCGGGAAAGGGAGGATTGTCTAAGGGTATTTATCCATGCGGATAAGGAGAAACGGATAAAACGGGCAATGGAGAAAGAAGGATTAAAGGAATCCGAAGCCGAAAGTACCCTGAAAAAAATTGACAAAAGAAGGAGCGGTTTTTTCAATTCCGTAACCGAATGGGAATGGGGGAGCCCGAAATATTTCGGACTGTCTTTGGACAGCGGGAAGCTGGGCATGGATTTATGTCTTCGGTTATTGGAGGAAGCGGTAAAAGGATGAAAGGAAACGGGTATTTAAAATGATAGGTTTTATCATAGGCGCAATCATAATTGTACTGGCAGCGGTAATTCTTGTAACGGGATATAAGAAAGCGCCGCCGGATACGGCATTTATTATTTCCGGTCTGAACAAAAGAACCATTATCGGTAAGGCAAGCATAAAAATTCCGTATTTGGAGCGGATGGATAAATTAAGCCTGAAACTGATTGCCATTGACGTAAAGACATCCAATGCGGTGCCGACCGCGGATTACATTAATATCCAGGTGGATGCGGCGGTAAACGTGAAAATCAGCAGCGAACCGCAAAGGCTGGCTCTGGCTGCAGAGAATTTTTTAAACCAGAATACACAGTACATAGCCGGCATTGCAAGGGAAGTGCTGGAAGGTAACATGAGGGAAATCGTCGGGCGTATGCGGTTGGAGGAGATGGTAAGCGACAGACAGAAATTTGCCAATTTGGTAAAGGAAAACGCGGAACCCGACCTTGCCGCCATGGGTCTTGACATTGTCAGCTTTAACGTGCAGAATTTTGCCGACAGCAACGGTGTCATTGATGATTTGGGTATCGACAATATTTCCCAAATTAAGAAAAAGGCGGCCATAGCCAAAGCGGAAGCCGAAAAGGAAATTGCCGTGGCAAAGGCGGAGGCGGACCGTCAGGCAAACGATGCCCGGATTAATGCGGAGAGGGAAATTGCCAAAAAGAACAATGAACTGTCCCTGCAGAAATCCGAACTGAAGAAACTGGAAGATACAAAAAAGGCGGAAGCGGATGCGGCATACAGCATTCAGGAGCAGGAACAGCGCAAAACCATAGAAGTGGCTACGGCGGAAGCCAGCATCGCAAAACAGGAAAAAGAAGTTACGCTCAAAGAGAGGGAAGCGCAGGTAAGGGAAAAAGCACTGGATGCAGAGGTACGCAAGAGGGCGGAAGCAGACCGGTTTGCCCGCCAGCAGCAGTCCGATGCCGAATTGTATGAAAGGCAGAGGAAGGCGGAAGCCGAAAAATTTGAACAGGAAAAAGAAGCGGACGCCATGAAGGCAAAGGCGGAAGCGCAGAAATTTGCGAAGGAGCAGGAAGCTGCCGGAATCCGTATGGTAGGGGAAGCGGAAGCGGAGGCCATCCGTGCAAAGGGTATTGCCGAAGCGGAAGCCATGGAGAAAAAGGCGGAAGCCTACCAAAAATACAACAATGCGGCAATGGCGGAGATGCTAATCGGTGTCCTGCCGGAAATCGCGGCGAAGATTGCGGAACCGCTCACCCAGATTGACAAGATTACGATTATCGGCGGCGACCAGTCCGGCGGGGTCAGCTCCGTGGCAGACAATGTTCCGGCGGTTATGGCGAGGCTGTTTGAAACGATGAAAGATACCGTGGGTATCGATCTTGCGGAAATCGTGAAGGCGGGGACTTATGACGCGAAAGTAAACCGGAATGTGAATATTCATGTCGGTGATGAGGAAAATACGGATGTTGTCAATGCGGCGGTGGCGGCGGCAGTGGCGAAGGAAGTTGGGGGTTCGGTGAGTACGTGATGGGTGCGGTGTGGTGCGGACGCACGGACGGGAGTTCTTTGCGGGGCGTCGGCAGCGGGATTGCCTGTCCCGGTTTTCCGTGCACTTATTCCGGCTGGGAGTTTCTAAGCAGAATGGCAT
>CANTGP010000277.1 GCA_947653315.1 uncultured Lachnospiraceae bacterium | reverse complement strand
CCATGTGATATGAAAACGCAGCGGAAATGGTTGAAACGGCGTGGAAATTTGGTATAATGGGGAGGGGAGAAGGGGAATTTGCGGAAAGGCGGTGGCAGTATGTATGAAATGAAGGATGAGTATTTGACGGGTATCGGGGAAATTGATAAGGAACATGCGGTTTTGTTTGAAATTGCGGAAGAAATTTACCGACTGTGCGAAAATGAATTTGTCCCGGATAAATACGACCAAATCGTAAATTTGGTGGAAAGGCTCAGGCAGTATACGGTGATGCATTTTGAACATGAGGAAGCCTATATGGAGCGCATCGGTTATAAGAAGATGTTTACCCAAAAAGTGCAGCATGAAAATTTTAAGAACAAGCTGGAAGCCTTGGATTTGGAAAGCATCGACGAGAACCAGGAGCAGGCGATTGAAGATTTGTTAAAGTTCGTGACCGACTGGCTGGTGGAACATATTATGGGGACGGATAAACAGATTGGGGAGTTTAACGGATGAGGTGACGCCGGATGCAGCGGATTAATGAGGATATCAAAAGCGGGCAGCTAAAACAGATATACCTCCTGTACGGGGAGGAAGCGTACCTGCGCAAACAGTACCGGGACCGGTTAAGGAATGCCCTTGCCGCCGAAGGGGATACGATGAATTACAGCTATTTCGAGGGAAAGGATATTTCCGTGGGCGCAGTCATTGATTTGGCGGAAACCCTTCCTTTTTTTGCGGACCGGAGGGTGATTGTGGTGGAAAACAGCAATCTGTTTAAATCCGGCGGGGAGAAGATGGCGGAGTATTTGGCATCCCCGGCACAGGCAGCATATTTTGTGTTCGTGGAAACGGAAATCGATAAACGGAGCAAACTGTTTAAAACGGTTTCGGCAAAAGGAACCGCAGTGGAATTTCCGGTACAGAACGAAGCTACGCTGAAGAAATGGATTCTCGGTATGATAAAGAAAGAGGGGAAACAGATTACCGGTAACGCCTTGGATTTTTTCCTGGAAAAAACGGGAACGGATATGGAGAACATCCGTAAGGAACTGGAAAAGCTGATGTGCTATTGTATGGATAAGGATGCGGTTTCGGAACAGGACATCGGGGAAATCTGTACCCACCGTGCCGGAAACCATGTGTTTGACATGGTGAATGCCATAGCGGATAAACGGCAGAAAAAGGCGCTGGATTTGTATTATGAACTGTTGGCGTTAAAAGAACCCGCCATGCGTATCCTGTTTTTGATTGCAAGGCAGTTCAATACACTGATGCAGGTAAAGGAACTAAAGGGGAAAGGGTATGACAATAAGACAATCGGAGGAAAAGTAGGGCTTCCGCCTTTTATTGCCGGAAAATATGCGGCGCAGGCGGCAAAATTCAAAAAAGAAGACTTAAGGGGCGCGCTGGAAGCGTGCGTGGAAGCGGAGGAAGCGGTAAAAACGGGGCGGATGAACGATGTAATGAGCGTGGAACTGTTGATTGTGCGTTACAGTGCGTAAAGATTTCATAAAGATTTCATGGAAGGAAAGTTCGTAAAAATGATATACTATAAACCAGTATGGTGGAAAGCGAGGAAATAACAATGGGAAAAATTGAGGAAATCAGGGCAGAGATGGTAACGGCAATGAAGAATAAGGATAAGGACAGGAAAGACACGCTGTCCATGCTGCTTGCCGCCTTGAAAAACAAGGCCATCGACAAGCGGGAGGAATTGACGGAAGCGGAAGAATACGAAGTCATCAAAAAGGAAATCAAGCAGACGAAGGAGACCATGGAACTTGCCCCTGCGGACAGGGAGGATATCCGGGAACAGTGCGGCAGGCGTTTGGCCGTTTTACAGGAATTTGCCCCGGAGGAAATGGGGGAGGATGCCATCCGGGAAGCGGTGAAGGAAGTATTTGCCGCCTTGGGGATTGAAAATCCTTCCGCGAAGGATAAGGGCAGGGTCATGAAGGAATTGATGCCGAAAGTGAAAGGAAAAGCGGACGGCGCAGTAGTGAACAGAATTGTCGGGGAGATGCTGCAGTAGCGGCAATGACGGAAGGTAGGTTTATATGCGGCAGATACCAAAACCATATGAAGTATACAGGCATTTTAAAGGAAATTTGTATCAGATCGTCACCATTGCCGAACATTCGGAAACGGGGGAGGCATTAGTGGTATATCAGGCATTGTACGGTGATTTTCAAAGGTATGCCCGTCCCCTTTCCATGTTCATGGAGAAAACGGACCGGGAAAAATACCCCTTTGCCACACAGGAATACCGGTTTGAACTGACGGAGCCTGGGCAGCGGGAAACAGTGGAAGCCCGGAACGGAAAACCGTCCGGCATTCCGTCAAGACCGGGCGAAAACGCGGCTGCGGAACATGCCGGGAACAGTGAAAAAGCGGATACGATGGATGCGGACAATGCCGGGACGGAAGCGGAGAGCATCCAGGAGGAAGCCGAAAAACTGAATATAGACCCGATGGTGTTGGAATTTTTGGATGCGTCCTCTTATGACGAAAGGCTGGGCATCCTTGCCGCGCTGCACCACAGGATTACGGACGACATGATTAACGTCATGGCGATGGCTACGGATATCGAAGTCGGGGAAGGGGACGTGGAAGAACGTTATGCGCAACTGCGCAACTGTCTGTTAAAACTGGAACGGTTCGAATGTAACCGTCTGCGTTGACGCATGGAGGCGGAACCATGAAATACAGCCATATTACGGAGGGAAGGTTCTTAAGCCGGCCGAACCGTTTCATTGCTTATGTGGACGTTGGCGGGAAAACGGAGAAGGTGCATGTGAAGAATACCGGAAGGTGCAAAGAACTTTTGACAAAACAGGCAGTTGTTTATTTGGAAAAGAGCGGCAATGAAAAGCGTGCCACTGCCTATGACCTTGTGGCGGTGAAAAAAGGGGAGCGCGTGGTAAACATGGATTCCTATGCCCCAAACCGGGCCGTGGGTGAATGGCTGTGGAAAAAAGAACTGTTTCCCACCCTGCAGGACGTGCGGGCGGAAAAAACCTATGGAAATTCCCGTTTTGATTTTTATGTGGAAACGGCGGAAGAACGGATTTTCCTGGAAGTAAAAGGGGTGACGTTGGAGCGGGAAAATGCCGCTTATTTTCCGGACGCTCCTTCGGAGCGCGCCGTGAAGCACGTGGAAGAACTGGTAAAGGCGAAAAAAGAGGGTTACGGGGCGTATTTGGTCTTTGTGGTCCAAATGCAGGGCGTGGACTACTTTTCCCCCAACCGGGAAACCCATCCGGCATTTGCCAGAGCGCTTTGGTATGCCAGGAAGGAAGGGGTAAGGATACTCGCCTGCGATTGCCTTGTGACGGCGGATTCCATGGAAATCGGAAAGCCCGTGGAAGTCAGATTATAGTCGGATTATAAAAGCGGCAAAAACGGAAACGGCAGCCAAGCCGAATCGGGCGGAACGGAAGGCGGGAAAAGGAAATGAAAACAGAAACGGAAAAAAGACAGGAAAAAGAATCTATAACAGAAAAAGAACCGGAAACAGAAAAGGAATCTATCCTGCTAAAGCAGATTGCCCAACCCCTGCTTTCCTGGTATGACCGGGGCAGGCGCATCCTGCCCTGGAGGGAAAATCCCAAGCCTTATTATGTATGGGTATCGGAAATCATGCTCCAGCAGACAAGGGTGGAAGCGGTAAAACCTTATTTTGACCGTTTCATCCGGGAAGTACCGGACATTCCCGCGCTGGCAGGCATGGGGGAAGACCGTTTGGTAAAATTATGGGAGGGGCTCGGTTATTATAACCGTGTCCGCAATCTGCAGAAAGCGGCGCGGGTAATCATGGCGGAGTACGGGGGTGAAATGCCCGCGGAATACGGACAGATCATCCGCCTTCCCGGCATCGGCAGCTATACGGCAGGCGCCATTGCCTCCATTGCCTACGGGAAAGCGGTACCGGCCGTGGACGGCAACGTACTGCGGGTGCTTTCCCGCCTGCGCACGGACGGCGAAGACATTTTGTCCCAAAAGACGAAAAAGAGGGTGGAAGCGGAACTGTCGGCGGTCATGCCCGCGGACAGGGCGGGGGATTTTAACCAGGCGTTGATGGAACTTGGAGCGATGGTCTGCGTGCCAAACGGGGAACCGAAGTGTGCGGAATGTCCGTGGGAGGAGCTCTGTCAGGCACACCGTTTGGGCTGCTGGCAGGAATTTCCGAGGAAAAAGCCGAAAAAGGCGCGGACGGTGGAGGAAAAAACCGTTTTGGTCGTAAAGGATGAGGAGAAGGCGGCATTCTGCAGGCGGCCGCCGAAAGGGTTGTTAGCGGGGATGTACGGGTTTCCGATGCTGGAGGGTTACCGGACGGAGCAGGAAGTCCTCCGTTACCTGCGGGAAATCGGGCTGAAAGTCCTCCGCATCCGTCCCATAGGGGATGCAAAGCATATTTTTTCCCATAAGGAATGGCATATGAAGGGATATGCGGTATGGGTGGACGAACTGGAACGGGCGGCAGGGGACGGGAATGAACAGGGCTGGGTTTTCATAGACCGGCAGGAAGCGCGGGAGCGTTTTCCCATTCCTTCGGCATATGCGGCATATGCAGGGTATTTGGATATTAAACTGGGAATATAAA
>CANTGP010000276.1 GCA_947653315.1 uncultured Lachnospiraceae bacterium | reverse complement strand
GTTTCTTATGGTTCCGTACCGCATCATACCAAAGAGTAGACGAAAGGATTTGATAACGTGTCGGTCCCTTACCACCACCCCGCAAGCATCATATACCCCGGCACCCAGCATGTCGCCACCCCTATCGCAACCGTGGCATACGGTACCAGTTTTGCAGGTAAACGCACTTTCCCCAAGGCGCCGGCAATCCAGTACAGCAGCCATAAAAACCCCCAGCAGAGCCAAATGATGCCAAACCGCACATCCCCTCCGTCAAAAGCCAGCGCGGCACAGGGTACCGTATTGATTGCCACAAAAAAACAGTACCATGCCTGCGGTCTTTCATCCAGCCCCAATAAATTTGTCAGCCCCACAAACAGATAAGTAAAACCGAACAACATTCCCGTAGCCACCTGAAAATATGCGTCCGATTCCTGCTGTGCAAATACGGCATATGCGAGATTTACGGCATTGATTACGACATATAATCCCCCGGTAAAAAAGTTCATGACCGCAACCGCTTTTTTCTCAAATCCCTTTAACATCCCGATTCCGTTTAACAGTAATACACATCCCACGTACAATAAACCAATCCCCGTTGTCATAGACCAAATCCTCCGTTTTTCTTTTTCCTGCTGCCGCCTCTTTCCCCCGCCTTTCTTTTCCGGTACTCGGTAGGGCTGAAGCCGTACTGTTTTTTGAAAATGCGTCCCATGTATTTATAATCGCTGTATCCCAGCATATCCGCCAATTCCGTAAGATAACGGTCCGTTTCACAAAGCAGGTTCTTTAAAATATCCATTTTGTACATCATGACATAATCCATCAAAGACTGTTTCATCTCCAGCTTGAACAAATGGCTTAAATATGTATTGCATACACAGCATATTCCGGACAGTTCCGTCAACGTCACCCGCTCATACGGATGGCACAGGATATGCCTTGCCGCGGTCCCGGAAACCGCCGAGATTCCCCGGGGATAATATTGCTCCACCTTATCCTGCATCCTGCCCAAGTACTTGCGGTAGTCGGACATGCAGGATAGTGCAGGCTCCCCCTGGACGATTTGGTTCTCCATGCCCTGCCCGTTTTCCATCACATACGTAAGCCACGGATATTCCTTTTTTACCCTCTTTATTTCCGCAAGCAGAAAATGAAAATCCCCTTCCCCCACAGGCCGGTTCCCCTTTCCGCATGTTCCGAGAAAACCATATGCCCGTTCCAGAACCGCCCGCAACTGTTCTTCTTCCACCGGCTTTACCATAAAATCAAAAGCGCCCATGAGAATGCCCCTTCTTGCCGCTTCAAAGTCCGCGGTTTGGCTGGTCAGTACCACACACCTGCATAATCCCTCCGCTTTGCATATCTCCGCCAGTTCCAAACCGTCCGTCCCTTTCATTCCCTTCATCCCTACTGCCGCAAACAGGATGTCCACGGGATTGGAACGCAGAAATGCAAGGGCTTCCTCCGCGCTGTCCGTTTCCGCCGCAATGCGCACACCGTTACCGTTTCTTTTTTTTCCTATGGCGCGGACGCCCCTTTTTATCTGCTGCCTGAAACTTTCACAATCATCCACAATCATTACCGTCCACATAATCCGCTCCTACCCGCGCTCCGGGCGCCCGCCGGCTTCGCCGACATCTTCCTTCGTGTGCCCGTGTGCATAAAGTAAAAACGCGGGCATGGAAAACCGTTTCCCCTGTCCGCGTTCCTGTTTGTTGTCAGTCCCCCCATTTCCTGCCGGATGGGGCATTGGAATTATTCTTCGTAAGGAATCCCTTCGATGGGCGCCCACTTTACGCCGGGCGCTTTCCTAGTGATTTCCTCCACTTTTTTCTGTGCCTTTACCGGATCGTTTACCCAATCCCGGTAGAAAGAGAACCCGCATTCCGGGTTGCCAATCCGCTCCTCTCCGGAATTCAGCGTTCCGGTATAGCCTCTGTGAAGCAGTTTATACAAATGGTTCTGTGACTGCCAGTTTGCCCTCGCATCCCGGATGGCGCTTACGGATAACTGCGCATACTGGTAGCTGTATTCCTCCGTCCCGCAGATGCCAAGCACCCTTCCGTCAAATCCGCAGATGGACGAATGGCCGAAATAGGAGTATACCCCGTCATAGCCTGCCGCATTGGCCACCGCCGCATAAACGTTGTTGCACCATGCCATAACCGGGACCACATTGATTTCCTGCTGGTTCGCCGGATACATATAGCCCTGGCACCGGATAACCAGCTCCGCACCGTTCATGGCACAGTCCCTCCAAATTTCGGGATAATTGCCGTCATCACAGATAATCATGCTGATTTTCAATCCCTTGGGTCCTTCCGACACATAGGTCCGGTCCCCCGGATACCATCCCTCGATAGGCGTCCACGGAATCATTTTCCGGTATTTCTGTACAATTTCCCCTTTGTCATTGATTAAAATCAGCGTATTGTAAGGCACTTTTGCCGGATGTTCCTCATGCAGCTCGCCGGTCAGGGAAAATACGCCCCATACCTTATTTTCCACACAGGCTTCCTTAAACACCGCTACTTCATCGCCGTCCACCGTCGTGGACAGTTTCATCATTTCATCAAAATCATAAAGGATTCCGTGGGTGCTGTATTCCGGAAATACCACCAAATCCAAACCGGGGATGCCCGTTTTCAGACCCTTGATATAGTCCTTAATTTTATGGCAGTTCTCCATAATCTCCTCTTTGGTATGCATCCTCGGCATCTTCCAGTTTACCACTGCCAAACCAACGTTGTCCGGGCTGGACGAAATGTCTCCGTGTGTCATAATAGTCTCCTCCATTCTGCGGAACCGGTTTTCGGGTTCCGGCTTTCTTCTGTTTCCCTTGTTTTTGTTTCCTGTTCTCCTTACATGTTTCATTTCCCTTTTCCATGTTCCCCGCTTGCCCGGATTCTCCATAAAGGACTTTCAGGAAAGGGCGACCCGTGTGCAATCAAGTAGGGGAAGGTTTTTCTACCCTACTCGCCACGCGCCCCGTGCGCCGCCTTGGCGGCATATTCCTCTGCATGGGGCTGTGCATAAAGAAAGCGCACCCGGAAGCCGTTGCCGCTTCCTGATGCGCCTTTGCATAATTTCCTGCCTGTATGATTCATCCTGTCCTTATTAAACCACAAAAACCATGGAATGTACACCCAAAATTTTTCTTTTTGGGAGGATTATTTTTAGGAATATTTTTAGGAAATGCCTTTCCGCTATGCTTCCGTCTTCACCTTTTCTATCCTGCAGTCATGCATTTGTCCCGCTTTTCCTTTGTCATAATTAATCCCGACAAGAAGGATTTCCCCCGCATACCCCTCCAAAGCCTGTGTATAGCGTTTTTCCTTTATCTGCCGTATGGCTGCACAGGCAGACCCGTCATATTTTAATTCCACCACCAGCGCCGGTTTCCCCGTATGGGGAAGCGGCAGGAATACCACATCCGCAAATCCGCGTCCGGTGGGAAATTCCCGGATCATGCGGTAGTCTTTCCTTGCACTGAAATAAGCCAGTCCGATGGCGCAGCCCAAAGAATTTTCATCGTTATAGGACAATATGGATGCCACTTCCGTATGGGCACGGTCAAGCCCCTCGGCAACGCTGCTTTCGTTACATGCCAGGGTATCTTCCAACAGTTTCTCCGATGCCTTCAGGATGCGCATGACCTCCTGCCAGCCGCCCGTACTCATGGCATTTTCAAATTCCTCGATGATTTCCTTATTCGGAATAAACGCTTCCTTTTTTTCCGAATCATAGGCAAGATAACCCAAATGAACCAACAGGGTCAGCACGTCATCCTTTGTGCTGAAATTACGCATATCATTTCGGAAACTGCGCGTATTGACCCTGACCCGCCCGCCGCCGAGCATTTGCACAATGTCCCCGCGCAGCCCGTCAAAATCCATATCCATATAGTTTTTCAGTGCATCATACACTTCCGTGGAAACCCAATAGTTGGAAAACCTGCGGCAGCTCATCGCCTCCACCACGGACCGCGGATTATAAACATGCCGGTACCTGGTAAACAGATACCCGTCATACCAATTCCCCGTTTCCGCAAAATCCATATCAAACCGCAGGCACAATGCTTTTACCTCATCATCCGTAAAACCGGTATATTCCTCCAACGCTTTCTGGTCCGTCATCGAATATTCCCAAAACATATTTAACGCCGAATGTTCGCCGTATTTTTTCACGGGCAGGATTCCCGTCATATAAGCAAGCGCAACATAAACCTGATCTTTCAGGAGATTCCTTAAAAAATCAAGGTACTGCCTTTGCATTTCCTCCGCCTCCTGCCTTTCGCGCATGATACAATCCCACTCGTCAATCAGGAATACGAATTTTTTCTTTGTCTTTGCATATATTCTCCGCAGTGCGGCGGCAAGCCCCAAATCCTTTCCCTTAAAATATTCCCCGTATTCTTCCCCGAGTTCATCCAACACTTCCTGCTCCAAATATTCCGTTACTTCCCGGTGTTTCGCCTCAATCAGAAATTGCTGCATATTCAGGAAAATCACATCATATTTGTTTAAATATTCTTCAAATGTCTCATCTTTTTCTATTTCCAGCCCGGCAAATACTGTTTTCGAGTCACACCCCCAACTATAATAAGCCGCAAGCAGATGAGGCTCGTTCTTTTCAAAATCCAAATCAGGGTTTAACCGGA
>CANTGP010000275.1 GCA_947653315.1 uncultured Lachnospiraceae bacterium | reverse complement strand
ATTTCGCAGTTGTATCTGCCAATCTGTTACGAAGGTTTTGTGGAAATTGAAACGAAGCGGAATATGAAGAAATGATTTCCAAAATCAAAGCATGTCTCTAAGTCCATACGGTATTTGGATGAAACCCGGCGGAGGGAGGATACCCTCCGCGTCCGGTTATATCAATTCTCCCCCTTATTCCGTTAACGGAATCCCTTTGGCAACCTTCCGGTACACTTTCCATATAAGCACTGCCGGGAAGCTGACCGTCAGATAAAGGGTAGCGGCGATGCCGACCGCGCCGCCAATCACTGCAACCAGTAAAATTCCAATGTTCATGATAAAACCTCCGTTTGGTATCTTTTTGTTTTCCTGTTTTGAATCCTGCTTTATTATAATCACGGGACGCTGCCGTGAAAATAGGTTCGGGCGTTCCTTAACATAATCTGAACGGAATGCCTCCCTTGACATGAATTGGGAAATATGAGAATATAGTTTATAAGTGAACAGTTTAAATATTAACCGTTCGGAGGATTAAGAGGAATCTGCCATGAATACGGAGTTTGAAACGTTACTTTACGGGCAGCAGTTTAAGAAGCTGTATGAGCGGATGAGTAATCTCATTACGGCGAAGTACGGGCTGCATCGGATTGAAATCGAGATTTTGCTGTTTCTAAAGCAGGAGGAACGGGATACGGCGCGGGATATTGCGGAAATGAAATATTTTTCCAAGGCGCATATTTCCCATGCCATTGAACACTTGACGGAATGCGGGTACCTGACGGGGACGCCGGATGCACAGGATAGGCGCTGTGTGCATCTTCACCTGACGGGGGAGGCGCAGCCGGTGTGCGAGGAACTGTTCAAGCTGCGGGACGGTCTGATGGAAATTATTTACCGGGGCATTACGGAGGAGGAAAAGCAGGTGATGCGGCAGGTAGCGAGGAAGATTGCCTGTAATATGGATGAACAACTGACTATGATGGAAAAGGAGTGAGGAATTAATGAAGGCGAAGAAGGAAATGTTGGAGAAATATACACAGAGGTACGGAAGTATCTGTGTGGAAAATAATAACATTGACAGCGGATTATATGCGGAATACGGCGTGAAACGCGGGCTGCGGGATATGAACGGGGAAGGGGTGCTGACCGGACTGACGAATATTTCCCGTATTAAATCGTCGGAGATTGTGGACGGTAAGCGGGTACCGTGCGAAGGACAGCTTCTTTACCGCGGCTATGACGTCATTGAACTGGTAAAAGGGTTTGAGCACAGCGCGAGGTTCGGGTTTGAGGAAATCGCTTACCTGCTTTTGTACGGGGATCTCCCGAAGAAGGCGGAGCTGGTGGAATTTAAGGAAATGCTGGGAATGATGCGGACCCTTCCCACGAATTTTACCAGGGATGTCATCATGAAAGCGACCAGCAAGGATATCATGAATTCCCTGACCAAGAGTGTGCTGACGCTGGCTTCCTATGATAAACACGCGGAGGATTTGAGTATTCCCAATGTGCTTCGCCAGTGTATGATGTTAATCAGCGTATTCCCCATGCTGTCCGTATACGGGTATCAGGCGTATAACCATTATGAGAGGGACGACAGTCTATACATACACAGACCGGAACCGAAACTTTCCACGGCACAGAATATCCTGCGCCTGCTGCGGCCGGACATGAAATATACGGAATTGGAAGCGAAGGTGCTGGATATTGCGCTGGTGCTGCATATGGAGCATGGCGGCGGTAATAACTCCACGTTTACCACAAGGGTGGTTACGTCTTCCGGGTCCGATACGTATTCGGTCATCGCGGCAGCGCTGTCATCGTTAAAAGGCCCCAAACACGGCGGCGCCAACATAAAAGTAGTGGAAATGATGGCAAATATTAAGAAAAATGTCAGGGATTTGGACGATGAGGACATGGTGAAGGATTATTTGGCAAGGATGCTGAATAAGGAAGTGTTTGACAAGCGGGGACTGATTTACGGAATGGGCCATGCGGTGTATTCCATATCCGATCCGAGGGCGACGATTTTCAAGAGCTTTGTGGAAAAGCTGGCGTTAAATAAAGGGCGGGACGAGGATTTCCGGCTGTATTCCATGATTGAAAGGCTGGCGCCGCAGGTCATCGGGGAAAAACGCAATATTTACAAAGGCGTCAGCGCCAATGTGGATTTTTACAGCGGGTTCGTGTACAGTATGCTGGATATTCCGCTGGAACTGTATACGCCCATCTTTGCCATGGCGCGTATTGTCGGCTGGAGCGCGCACCGGCTGGAGGAATTGATTAATGCGGATAAGATTATCCGTCCGGCATATAAGAGCATTGCGCCTGCGCGGGAATACAGGAACATCGAGGACCGTTAAAAAGGGAAGGGAAGAAGGAAATTGGGACATTATCGGACGAAATTACAGGAAAAACTGAAAGAAGCCCTGGAAGCGGTGCTTCCCATTATCGGCATCGTACTGGTGCTCTGTTTTACCATAGCGCCGGTATCGCCGGGAATCCTGCTGGCATTTCTTGCGGGGGCGGTACTGTTGATTGTCGGAATGATGTTTTTCACTTTGGGGGTGGAACTGTCCATGACGCCCATGGGGGAAAGGGTCGGTACCTGCATGACGCAGTCAAAGAAACTGGCGGTTATGGTATTCCTTGGGTTTGTGCTCGGATTTATTATTACGGTTTCCGAGCCGGATTTGCAGGTGCTTGCGGGGCAGGTGCCGTCCATTCCCAACATGACGTTGATTTTGGCGGTGGCAGGCGGGGTCGGTTTCTTTCTTGTGGTAGCGCTGCTTCGTATGCTGTTTGCGGTTCCGCTGCCGCCGCTTCTTTTGGTATTTTACGGAATCGTGTTTGTGCTGGCTTTCTTTGTGCCGGAGGATTTCCTTTCCGTTGCCTTTGATTCCGGCGGTGTGACCACGGGCCCCATGACGGTGCCGTTTATCATGGCGCTGGGTGTCGGTATCTCGGCTATCCGAAGCGATAAACATGCGGCGGACGACAGCTTTGGTTTGGTGGCGCTCTGTTCCGTGGGTCCCATCCTTTCCGTGCTGGTTTTGGGACTGATTTACCATCCCCAGGGCGGCGCATATGAACCGCCTTCCCTGCCGGACATCGATACTTCCGTGGAACTTTGGGATTTGTTTGCCCATGGGTTTCCGACTTACATGAAGGAAATGGCGGTGTCCCTTCTGCCGATTATTGCGTTTTTCGGTATCTTCCTGCTGATATTCAAAGGGGTGGGGAAGCGCAAGCTCATCCGTATCGGAATCGGTTTGGTCTATGCCTATATCGGTTTGGTTCTGTTTCTGACGGGAGTGAATGTGGGCTTTATGCCTGCGGGTAATTATCTGGGGCAGGTCATGGCGGCGCTTCCTTACCGTTGGGTGATTGTTCCCGTCGGTATGTTAATCGGCTATTTTATCGTGCGTGCGGAGCCGGCGGTTTATGTGCTGACGAAACAGGTGGAAGAAATTACGTCGGGGGCGGTATCCGCCAATGCCATGGAGCTTAGCCTTTCCGTGGGTGTGTCGGTATCTTTGGGGCTTGCCATGATCCGTGTGCTGACCGGGATTTCGATTATGTGGTTTATTATTCCGGGGTATGCCATAGCGTTACTCGGCTCGTTTTTTGTGCCGAAGATTTTTACGGCGATTGCTTTTGACTCCGGCGGCGTGGCATCGGGACCGATGACCGCCACGTTCCTGCTCCCCTTTGCCATGGGGGCGTGCGTCAGCGTCGGGGGAAATATCGTTACGGATGCGTTCGGCGTGGTGGCAATGGTGGCAATGACTCCCCTGATTACGATTCAGGTGCTAGGGTTGGCGGGCAGGATTCGTTCCGCGCGGATGGGCCGGGCGGCAGGCGTACCTGCCATGGAACTGTCCGGCGCGCAGGCTGCCTTTGAACTGCTGGGCGATGACGAAATCATAGAATTATAATGGACGGGAAAAAGAAGGGAGTCCGGCATGAGTAAAGTATATTTGATGGTGACGATTGCGAACCGGAACATAGGCGCCAAAATGATGTCTTTTTATAAGGATTGCGGGCAGGATATGATTCTCGGCACGCTTGGGACGGGAACCGCCAACAGTGAAATCCTGGATTATTTCGGTTTGGAAGCAACGGAGAAAACCGTGATGATGTCCACGGTGACGCGGGAACGCTGGAAGGCGTTGAAAAAAGGTCTGCAGAAGCAGATGAACATAGACGTGCCGGGAACGGGAATCGCTTTTATCATTCCGCTCTCCAGCATCGGGGGGAAAAAGGCGCTGCAATTTCTGACGTCGGGGCAGGATTTTGAGAAAGAGGAGGAAACCGTATTGAAGGACACGGAGTATGAATTAATCATAGTGATTGCGAACCAGGGCTATAACAACCTGGTTATGGATGCCGCCAGGGAAAAAGGCGCCGGAGGGGGTACGGTGTTAAACGCGAGGGGGACGGGGATGGAGAAGGCGGAGCAGTTCCTCGGCGTTTCCATTGCGGCGGAAAAGGAAATGATTTTCATCGTGACCAAGAAAAAGGATAAGAATGCCATCATGAAAGCCATTATGGAGCAGGCGGGGATGGACAGCAAAGCAAAGTCCATCGTGTTCTCGCTTCCCGTAACCAGTACGGCGGGGATGCGTCTGCAGGAGGAGGACCGCTCCGAGGAGAATGTGTAG
>CANTGP010000274.1 GCA_947653315.1 uncultured Lachnospiraceae bacterium | reverse complement strand
GGGAGGGGTCGGAGGCATATTCGTGCAGCATCAGGTGGAAACCGGGATTACCGTGCTGCGATGTTTCCCTGAATAAATCAAAATCATGGCGGTTCATGCCGGATATTCTCCTTTTGTAATATTGTAAAGTCAAAATTGTGTCAGTATCGGCGAAAAAACATCAAGTTTTTTGGCTATAAGATTAGTATAATACAAGCATGGAAGAAATGCCATATTTTTTGGCGGGCGGAGTGGTTTAAAAAAGGAAAGGGAAAAGGAGAAGGAGGAAGCAAGATGCAGTTTGAAAAGGGAGAAGGGATATTGATTGCGCGCTGCAACGGGGAAACACTGCGGATTGAGGCTTGGGGGAAGGATTCCCTAAGGGTGCGTGCCACAAGACTTTGGAAATTCACGAAACAGGATTGGGCGCTGACGGAAGCTCCCGGACCGCAGGAGGCGGCGGTGGAAATCCATGAGGAGGATCATTGGGTAGGAGACGGTACGGTGGACCGGAAGCAGGCGGCTTCCATCACTAACGGGCGCATCCGTGCCGAGGTGAATTTCAGGGGAATTTTGACGTTTTACAGGGACGGGGAGAAGATTTTGCGGGAGTATTTCCGCGATTATGACGGCACCATCAGTAAGGAAAGCCGCTGCCTGAAAATCACCGGCAGGGAATGGAAAGGGATCACCGGCGGAAGCGAATTCGGTTTGCGCGTAAAATTTGAGGGCAATGACGGGGAGAAAATATTCGGGATGGGGCAGTACCAGCAGCCGTACATGGACATGAAAGGCTGCGTGCTGGAGCTGGCACAGCGCAATTCCCAAATCTCTGTGCCGTTTGCGGTTTCCAGCCTGGGTTACGGTATGCTTTGGAACAATCCGGCGGTGGGACAGGTGACGTTTGGCAGGAACTATACGGAATGGACCTCCCGTTCCACCAAACAGATGGATTACTGGATGACCGTCGCGGACGGCCCGAAGCAGATTTTGGAAAATTATACGGCGGTGACGGGGCGTGCCCCGGTGTTCCCGGAGGACCGCATGGGGCTGTGGCAGTGCAAGCTGCGTTACCGGACGCAGGAGGAGGTGCTCTCCGTTGCCCGCCAGTACCGGAAAGAGGGGATTCCGATTGACCTGATTGTCATAGATTTCTTCCACTGGACGCTGCAGGGCGACTGGAAATTCGACAAAACCTACTGGCCGGACCCGAAAGCCATGGTGGACGAACTGCACGGGATGGGAATTAAGGTAATCGTGTCGGTATGGCCTTCGGTGGATCGGAAAAGCGAAAATTTTGAACCGATGACGGAGCGGGGGCTGTTAATCCGCACGGAGCGGGGGGCGGCGCAGACTTATGATTACCAAGGGGACTGTGTGGAAATCGATGTATTTAATCCCGAAACGAGAAAATATGTGTGGGAGGTCTGCAAAAAGAATTACTACGATTACGGTATCGACGCTTTTTGGCTTGATAATTCCGAGCCGGATTACGGGGTGTATGATTTTGAAAATTACCGGTATTTGGAGGGGCCTGCGTTGTCCTGCAGCAATATATATCCGCAGCTTTACAGCCGTATCTTTTACGACAATATGAAAGAACAGGGGGAAGGCAGTGTGGTGAATCTGCTGCGCTGCGCATGGGCGGGCAGCCAGAAATACGGGAACGTGGTTTGGTCGGGCGATGTCCCCAGCACTTTTGAAGCCTTTTATGACCAGGTGCAGGCGGGATTAAACATGGGGCTTGCCGGAATCCCCTGGTGGACCACGGATATCGGGGGTTTTATGACGGATGACGTCAACGACCCTGATTTCCGGCAACTTCTGATCCGCTGGTATGAATTTGCGGTTTATTCCGCCGTATTCCGTATGCACGGCGACAGGGGGCCCTACAATATTCCGCCTTTGGACGACCGCGACTGGGGCGGCGGTTATCTCCATACGGGACAGCCCAACGAGCTTTGGAGCTACGGGGAGGAAAACTACCGCATCATGAAGAAATATTATGATATACGCATCGGTATGCACGATTATATCAAGGGGCTTTTTGCGGAAGCATCCGAAAACGGTGCACCGCTAATCCGTACCATGTTCTTTGAATTCCCGGAAGATGAAAAGTGCTGGGAACTGCAGGACCAGTATATGTTCGGTGACAGATACCTTGTGGCGCCGGTGTTTCATTTGAACGAGTTTGCGCGGGAAGTGTACCTGCCGGCCGGAAGGTGGAAAGATACGCGGGACGGAAAGGAATATGAGGGAGGCTGCACCGTACTTGCGGACGCACCGCTTGATTCGATGCCGGTATTTGAGAAATTGTAGGGAAAACGGGCGGAAAGAAAGCAAGTTTCAAACACGCTCCAGTGCTCCATCCAGTTCATCAGATATGTGCAATAAAACAAGGCCGTGAGGAGTAAAAACTCCTCACGGCTTAAAATACGTTCCACAGGCATCCGGGACTATCCCTGCTGTTTCATGGACGCGCGCTTGCGCATGGTAGGGTCCAAAATTTTCTTGCGGATGCGCAGGGAAGATGGAGTGACTTCCAGCAGTTCGTCCGTGTCGATGAATTCCAAAGCCTGTTCCAAACTTAATACCTTCGGCGGCGTGAGCCGCAGCGCTTCGTCTGCGCTGGAGGAACGGGTATTGGTCAACTGTTTTTTCTTGCAGACATTTAATTCAATGTCTTCCCCCCGTCCGTTTTGTCCGACCACCATGCCGGAATATACTTTTGCGCCGGGACCGATGAAAAGGGTTCCTCGTTCCTGGGCATTGTACAGTCCGTACGTTATGGCTTCCCCTGCTTCAAACGCGATCAGGGAGCCCTGCTTGCGGTACTGGATATCCCCTTTGTAGGGACCGTAGCCGTTGAAGCTGCTGTTCATGATGCCGTTTCCCTTGGTATCCGTCAGAAATTCGCCCCGGTATCCGATCAGCCCCCTGGAAGGGATGGAAAATTCCAAACGGGTATAACCTCCGGAAGCGGAGCCCATGTTTAACAGTTCCCCCTTGCGCTGGCTTAGTTTCTCGATGACCGTACCGGAAAATTCTTCGGGAACATCGATATAGGTCAGTTCCATCGGCTCCAGCTTCTTGCCGTTTTCATCCGTTTTGTAGAGCACTTCCGCTTTGCTTACCGCAAATTCATAGCCTTCGCGGCGCATGTTTTCGATTAACACGGATAGGTGCAGTTCCCCGCGCCCCGACACTTTAAAGGCTTCCGTGGTTTCCGTTTCCTCCACGCGCAGCGAAACGTCCGTGTTCAGCTCGCGGAACAGGCGGTCGCGGATATGGCGGCTGGTGATATATTTGCCTTCCTGTCCGGCAAGGGGCGAGTCGTTTACGATAAAATGCATGGCAATCGTAGGCTCCGAAATCTTTTGGAACGGGATGGGAACCGGAGATTCGGGAGAGCAGAGCGTATCTCCGATATGGATGTCCGTAATGCCGGAAATCGCCACGATGGAGCCGATTTTTGCCTCCTTGACTTCCACTTTGTTTAAACCGTCAAACTCATAAAGTTTGCTGATTTTCACCTTTTTCATTTTATCCGGTTCGTGGTGGTTGACAATCATTACTTCTTGGTTAACCTTGACGGAGCCGTTGTCCACTTTTCCCACGCCGATCCTGCCCACATATTCGTTATAGTCGATGGTGCTGATTAAAACCTGCGTGCCCGCATCGGGATCCCCGGTGGGAGCCGGAATATAGTCTAAAATGGTTTCAAACAGGGGACCCATGTCCGTTCCTTCCCGGTCCATTTCATAAGAGGCGACGCCCGTCTTTGCCGAAGCGAAAATAAAAGGACAGTCCAACTGTTCCTCGTTTGCTTCCAAATCAATCAAAAGCTCCAAAACTTCATCGATGACCTCCTTCGGCCTTGCCTCCGGACGGTCGATTTTATTGATGCATACGATAACCGGAAGCTGCAGTTCCAGGGCTTTGCGCAGGACGAATTTGGTCTGCGGCATGGAACCTTCAAAAGCGTCCACCACGAGGATTACCCCGTTTACCATTTTCAGGACACGTTCCACCTCGCCGCCGAAATCAGCATGTCCCGGAGTGTCGATAATGTTTATCTTTGTATTCTTATAAGTAACCGCCGTGTTTTTGGACAAAATGGTAATGCCGCGTTCCCGCTCAATATCGTTGGAGTCCATGACGCGTTCCGCCACCTCTTGGTTTTCACGGAATACGCCGCTTTGCTTTAACAGTTCGTCCACCAGCGTGGTTTTACCATGGTCAACGTGGGCGATAATCGCTACGTTTCTAACATCTTCCCTTGCCTGTTTCATAAATAACCATACCTTTCTCTATGCCGTAAGCAGTAATTGGCTTCAGTTAAAATTTCAAACTTTTGTATTATAGCACTATGCAGGGGGGCTTGCAAGGATTTCGTGAAATATTTTTCTTCTGCCTGTATTCGTTTGGACTCATATGATAATGCTGTTTAAACTTCCGGCAAAAATAGCCGGAACTTGAAAATCCCGTTTCTTCCGCAATGGAAGAAACAGATTTTTGAGTGGCATAGAGCTGTTCGGCAGCCTGCGCCAGTCTGTATTGGATGAGGTACGATACCGGGGAACTATGGATACCCGACTGAAAAATGTTTAAGGCTCCGCTTTTGCTGATAGATGCGGATGATGCAATCATCTCAAGAGTAATTTCTTCCAT
>CANTGP010000273.1 GCA_947653315.1 uncultured Lachnospiraceae bacterium | reverse complement strand
GCGGATTTTGTATTCCTTTAAGCTGGGGAAAGAGACGGTTACCGTATACCGGTTTGAAAAAGAAAGTATGGAAGATTATTCTTTTGGTGAAAATGTGCCTGTTGGAATTTATGAAGGCTTTTTGCTCAAAGTGGAAACGGAATGAGAGCATTTGGGAATGACACCCAAATGCTTTTCTGTTGCACACGGGCACCCAAAGGAAGATGCCCCATGCAGAGAGTCAAAAAAATACCTGTCAGTGCATGTATTGTTTCCGTAAAAAGAGAAAGGATAATCAGGTAGGAAGTGCGGAAAGCCATGGAGCGGAGCGCAGAAAGCCGTGCATGCGGCACAGTCCTAGAGCGTGTTTGAAAATTCATTCCTGCAATCTGCCGCCCCACTTTACGCCCTATTTCCGCCCAAATTTAATCAACGTAGCCCACTACGCCTCTTAAATTTGGGCGAAAATATGACGCAAATTGGGACAACATCTTGCAGAAAGCAATTTTCAAACACGCTCTAAAACGGGCGGGAATGGGGTTATGAATGAGGTTTTGTCCATGAAATCATTACTGAAGTTGTTAAAGAAGTGTTCCGTGACGGAAGAAACGGCAAATTCGGAAGAAACGGTAAATACGGAAAAAAATACGGACAGGGAATCTTCCGCCGACGGATTTACGGTGAAGCAGACCGGCGCGGCATACGGCGTCGGGATATTCATTCTCGCGTCGGCAGCCTTGTTTTCTTTTTTGGAATCGGCATACCATGTAAAGGAAATAACCGTATGGATTTATTTGATTCTTTTGGGTATCTTTCTTTTGGGGGGTTATGTGCTGCTGGAAACATGGAACCGCAGGCTGACGGTGGAGGAAGACCTGTTTTCCTACCGTAACCTGTTGGGAAAGACGGTTTCGTTTTCCATAGGGGAGGTTGCGTTTGGAAAGGCGGCTTACAATGCGTCCAAGGGACGGGATTACCTGCGTCTGTACGATAAAGACGGTAAGGCGCTCTGCCGTTTGGAATGCAGCATGAAAAATGCGCCAAGGCTTGTTTGGCATCTGCATGAGTATGGAGTTCCCATCGGACTGGAGGCGGGAGCGGAAGGGTATGCGGGAGACATCATCAGGCAGCGCCCCCTGACGGAAGATATGCTGGAGGAACAGTCCGGACAGGTATTTGAACAGATGCAGGGGATGGCGGAGCGGTGGCTGAAACGGAACCGGAAGCTGGGAGCGGAACTGGAGTACGGGTTCGCCTGTTATTTTGCCGGGAAAATGGAGGAAGGCGCGCGGACACAGCCCGCAGAAAGCCATTTTACGGTTCCGGCGGCGGAAAAGGGCAAAGCGCGGGAAAAAGCGCATGTACTGCCAGAGGATTTCCTCTGCCGGATGGAGCTTTACGTGAAAAAGGACGGCTGCCTGGTCTGCGGCAGGAGGGGACGGCTGATAATGGCGGAATGCACGGTATTTTACGGCAGGAAATGCACCGCATCCGAAGGCGGGTACCGGCTGTACCATAACGGGATATGGCTGGAGGAAATGGAAGAAGCCCTGGGGTGGTTGGAGCGGTACCTGCCAAAACACAGGTTTACCGTGTCGCAGGAGCCGTTGGGATATCCGTTGTGGAAAGTATTGTTCTGATAGGAGGAAAACCATGGATGTATTTGCGGGGGTAATGATACCGTTTGCGGGAACGGCGCTTGGCGCGGCATGTGTATTCCTGCTGCGGGGGGAAATGAACCGGCTGCTGCAAAAAGCGATGCTGGGGTTTGCATCGGGCGTTATGGTGGCGGCTTCGGTGTGGTCGCTTCTGATTCCGGCAATGGATATGTCGGAAGGGATGGGAAAATTCGCGTTTGTTCCGGCAGCGGCGGGATTTTTGCTCGGAATTCTGTTTCTGCTTGTGCTGGACCGGCTGGTACCGCATCTCCATATCGGGGCCGGGGAACAGGAGGGAATCCGGAGCGGTTTTAAGAAGTCCACGATGATGATGCTGGCCGTTACGCTCCATAACATACCGGAGGGGGCTTCCGTGGGAATCGTGCTGGCGGGCGCCATGGCGGGAAACGGAAGGATTACCCTGGCTTCGGCGGTGGCATTGTCGGTAGGGATTGCCATCCAGAATTTCCCGGAGGGCGCCATCATATCCCTGCCGTTAAAGGAGGAGGCGGGGAAAGGGAGGGCGTTTTTCATGGGAATGCTTTCCGGTGTGGTGGAGCCGTTGGCGGCGCTTGCGGCCCTGCTTTTGGCGGGCAGTATCACGCCTTATATTCCGTATACCCTTGCTTTTGCGGCAGGGGCAATGGTTTATGTGGTGGTGGAGGAGTTGATTCCGGAAGCGTCGCAGGGAACCCACTCCAATTTGGGAACCGTCGGTTTTGCCGCCGGTTTCGTGCTTATGATGGTGCTGGACGTGGCGCTGGGATGAACGGAAGTTGCAAAAGGAATGTGCTTCCGCCGCCGGGGGTATCCTCCACGCGGATGGAGCCGTGGAAGGAACGGACGATTTTTTCGGCGATGCAAAGGCCGAGACCGAAATGCTCTTTGGCGCTGCGGGATGTTTCCGAACGGTAGAACCGTTGGAAAATCTTGGATTTTTCCCCGTCGGGGATGCCGATGCCGCTGTCAGCCACCGCAATGGTATAGAAATCGGGGCGGTAAAGGCGGGCGGTTCCCGTCTTTTGTGGTTTGGCATAGGACAGGGAGAGTGTGATGCTGCCTCCTTCCGGCGTATAGCTGACGGCGTTGTGCAAAAGGATGGCGAGGAGTTGGAGGAGGCGTTCGCCGTCTCCGAGGCAGGGGGGCATGGGGGAATCCGGCAGCAGGATACCGAAGCGGATGTTTTTTTCGTTTGCCAGCGCTTCAAAGGCTTCGTAGGAGTTGAGCAGCAGCGTATCCGGTTCCATCGGTTCCGAACGGATTTGGAAATCATGGGAATCCGAATGGGACAGGAACAGCATGTCGTCGATGAGGCGCCGCATCCGCTGCCCCTCGGAATCTATGGTGGACAGGAAAGTTTCCGCTTCTTCGGGGGAGGCTTTTTTTGCGCTGTTTTGTCCGCGGATGGCGCCGGTACAGGAGAGGATGACCGCTAAAGGGGTGCGCAGTTCATGGGATGCGGCGGCAACGAAACGGATTTGTTCCAGCCGGTTTTCTTCCACCGGAATCAATAGTTTCTTCGTAAAGAAAAAGGAAAACAGGAATAACAACACCATTGCCGTGAAGTCGATGGCGGCGAAACGTTTCCGCTGGTTTTGGATTTGTTTTTTCTGGTTTTCCAGCGGAAAAAGGATGAGGATTTCCGTTTCCCCGTTTTCATGGGGAATGCAGGCGTAACTGGCATAGTAATCACGGCCGTCCGTGGAGGTAAAGGGGTATGCCGTATGGTAGGATTGGAAGGGGGAATCCGTGGTGATGGCGTAATGGGAACGGTAATATTCCAGTGCTTCCCGCTCAGTCCGCTCCCGTTTTTCATCCTGCGCCCGGTCGCAAAACAGCAGGGGGACGCCGTTATCCGTGACGGACATGGTGACGGAATTGAGGGATTCCATTTGCGCCAGCCATGTGTGGCTGATGACGGTCTGTTGTTCGAAATTGGCAATCAGGTTGCCCGTATCCCGCTGGAACGCAAGGAAATGGCTCTGCTTTAGGCCCGATTCGGACACGTACAGGTAAAGCAGGGACATGACGAGTAATAAGAAGGTGGTTATCCCGCCGCACAGAAGCGTCAGGCGGTAGTGTACTTTGCGGAACATAATGGCTGCCTTTCTTTTATTAATATATCAATTTATTAATAGTTCGGTTTTTGGGATTTTCAGGATTCTTCGGGCGGGCAGATGCGGTAGCCGATGCCCCGGACGGTGCGGATGGCGACATGGCTGCCCACGGCGTTTAACCTGCGGCGGAGGAAATGGATATAGTTGTCCAGGTTGCCGTTTTCGATATCGGCATCCAGTCCCCATATTTTGGCGAGGAGCTGTTCCCTTGTAAGGGTCTGTCCGGTATTGCGGATGAAGAACTGGAAAAGTTCATTTTCTTTTTTGGACAGGCTGCATTCCCCGGCGGGACCGTTTAAACGGCTGTCGGTGACGTGCAGGGTCAGATCCTTGAAACAGAGGGCGCCGTTTTCTTGGACGAGGGGAGGGCGGCGCATGACGCAGCGGATACGGGCAAGAAGCTCCCCGAAGTCAAAGGGTTTGACCAAATAATCATCCGCGCCCGCGTCCAGTCCCGTAATTTTGTCATGCAGGGCGCCAAGGGCGGTGATGAGGATGACGGGTGTGTTGTTGTTTTGGCTGCGCATGATGGTTAAGAGCCGGGTGCCGTCAATGGACGGTATCATGCGGTCTAACAGGATGCAGTCGTGGATGTTCTGGTTTATGTAGTACAGGGCTTCTTCCCCGTCATAACAGGCATCCACCATGAAATTTTCTTTTTCCAGTTGATATTTTAAGGAATGGTTTAGTTTTTGGTCGTCTTCAACGAGCAGGATGCGCATGGTTTTCCTCCCTGTGTTTTTTCTTATTACTTATGATTCTTATTATTTATGCTTCTTATTATTTATGATTATAGCAGAAATTATGATAACAGGGAAATCTCTAAAATATCTCTAATAATTTGAGGGAATAATTCCAATCTGTTTGTGGAAAAATAAGTATTATTTTTTCATGGA
>CANTGP010000272.1 GCA_947653315.1 uncultured Lachnospiraceae bacterium | reverse complement strand
GGGCGGGAAATAAGCAATTCCGTGATAAGCGGGAGCACATAGGGTATTCCGAATCACACCTCCATCCAAAGGGGCAGACCACGATTGCACAATTAATTTCGTCAGCGGCTGAAAATGGCTGTCAAATTATCTGTGAATCCCATAGTGACCATATCATCAATGGAATACGGGTTTCCGCAAAACAAAAACGGATCAGCAATAAAAAAATAGGAATTGCCCCTTTGGATGGAGGTGTGATTCGGGATTTTCAATCAATAAAAGGCTTTCGGGGCGGGAAATAAGCAATTCCGTGATAAGCGGGAGCACATAGGGTATTCCGAATCCAACGTTAACCGGTAAAAAGGGATCTGATATCAGACGTTCCCCGCTGTAACTGATTGTCAGTTTGGCCTTTTCAATTAGCGGAAGCAACTGCGCAGACAATTTTATTCCGGGTGAGATTTCTGCCATCCAAGCAGACACTTGGTCTATTAAGCGGTTAGATTTTCCGGTTTGGTGGCATAGTTTATCCGGTACTTTTATTTTTTCGCCTTCCATTGCTAAAAAGGGAACGACATATTCTCCTGTGGCGCCCAATTTCAGGATTCCATTTTTTCTCCAGTTCTCAATACTGTAATGTTTTTGGGGACCTAAGTGTTCTGCGCCCAAATAGGAAAAATTATCTGAAAACAACGCAGTGGCATAGTTCTCACCAAAATTATTTCCGATTCTTGCCAATTGGTCGCTTTCAAATTCACTAAGGTCATACATGTAACGGCAATCATAGTTTTGGTTGTTGCTAAATTGAATATAGAACCTGATTTTGTTTTCGGATGCGCTTTGACAGAAAATGTCTTTTCCGGTGCCGAGCCGGATTAATTCCCCGTTTGTATATAAATAGTCTAAATTAGATTTGTAGTTTTCCCAAAAACTTTGCCTTAATAACAATAGTGCCTGTATGACGGACGATTTTCCCATGCCGTTCATCCCAAAAAAGAGATTTAGGTTTTGCAGTGGTAATGCAAATTTTTTCAGGGATTTAAAATTTTCTATTTGCATATATTGAATCATCGTCTAATACCTCTTGAAAAATATTTTTGATTTGCCGATATCTGTTTTGAACATTTGGAATTTTCGCAGTTCCGTTTGTAATTATGGTGACAAATTCTTTGTTTTGCAGCAATGCAGTATATTTGCCATGTAATTTGCTTTTGTTTTGCAGTAATTTTTCACAGTCATTTATGCTTAGTTTTGCCAAATTAACGGATATGGAATCAAAAAGCGGTTTATTAATTCGTCCGTATTTTCCGTTTATATTAATTTTCCGGAATGCGGAATCCCCAAAAATGAGATTGGCATATTTCATTGCCTTAAAAAAATCCTGCCGGAATATTTCAATTTGTTCTTTTGGTTCTTGCTGAAGACGAATCATGACATTATTTAGAAATTCTTCCAAATTTCCGGTATATAGTTCCAAACCCAATAAATAAAAGGCAAGAAAACGGTTGACGAATTCACAGTCTAACATTCTTGAAGAATCTATTTTTCCGCCGGTTGCCTGCAAAAACTCAGGGGAGTGCGCCAATTCTTTTAATAAATCGGCCGCCTGACCCCTGTAAACGGAGTTTTTAATTTCAGCCGGCTGTAATGTCAGACCGCCCGTATTGATTCGGGTGAAGATACTGGTGCGTACCTTATCCGGGGTTCCCGCCCGGATGATATAAGCGGTTATTACCTGTTCTTTAATCCGTTTCCGTATGGTTTGAGGAAGCATTTCAAAAGAATGTCCGTTATATTCGGTCAAATATTCCAAACCGGTTAAAAAAAGCCGCTGCGGATCATCTTCTTTCAGTGCCATAAATTTTTTTATTGCATATAAACGCTGCAAACCGTCTACAACAATTAGTTTTTCATCTTCGCCGGCATCAAAGTAGAAGGTCGGTAATGGAATACGGATGATCAGGGATTCAATTAACCTGCTTTGTTTTTGGGGATTCCATAAATCAGGAATCCGCTGGAAATCAGGATCCAAAATAATGGAACCGTCTTTTAAATCCTCCACAATATTTGAAATGACCATTGGCTGGGAAACAATATCAACATCTTTGGGATTAAAAGGTTCCGTAATGATTCCATCGGTATTTTCACCATATAGCTGTTCCGTTTCTATTTCTTCCAAATCATCTTTTTTCCTTTTTTCAAAATTTTGTGTTTTTCTATCATTATCCATTCAAGGTTCCTTTCCTGTAATTCCTATCTTTTATGAAATATCTCTGTGCTCTTTTCGTTGCTTTTTTTCATTTTATCATATGGGCATTCATTTATCTACCGGCTTTTCAATTATTCTATGCATTATGGAAGAAATACAGAGCCTTGATTTTCCCCTTGCGAAAACTCCCGGAAAGAAATACACTGGTTATAGCGGCACCCGTGTAACCGGTGCTGCCAAATCAATAAAGAATACGGGGGACCGGAAGATGGTACGGAATGAAAACTTAAAAGAATATGGATTAAAACAGGTGGAATACTGCAAAATCCACGGAAGGACGGATGAAGGGCAGGAACCGCTTCCTTTGTTTTACCAGGGAAGCGGGGTGGAAGTGAATGTGACGGGGAGCGAGCTGTGGATTGACGTGGAGGTGGATTATGACGTACATGAGCCGTGGGTATGGATTTCCCTAAACGGCGCTTTTTTAGGCAGGCAGATGCTTACTGCGGGCAGCCGGTCTGTCTGCATATTCCGGGGGATGAGCCCGGATACCGTAAAAAACGTGGGGTTTTTTAGGGAGCTTCAGGCGATGTCGGAAGACGACGGCTGTTGTCTGTTGGTGAAGGGTTTCCGCAGCGACGGTGTTTTCCAGCCGGTACGTGAAAGGCGGTATAAGCTGGAATTTATCGGGGACAGCATCACTTCCGGGGAAGGGACTTACGGGGCAGGAACGGACATGGACTGGCTTTCCATGTACATGAGTGCCAGCAGGAATTACGTGAAAATGGTTTCCGATGCGCTGGATGCGGAATTCCGTTTGGTGTCCCAGGGCGGATGGGGAATCCTGTGCGGATGGGACAACGATCCGCGCCACAATATTCCTTCCCGGTATGAAAAAATCTGCGGTTTGGCAGGCGGGGAAAAGAACGAAAAGCTGGGTGCCGGAAAACCTTATGATTTCGGCAGTTGGGAGCCGGATGCCGTGATTGTGAATCTTGGAACCAATGATGCCAGCGCGTTCAACCAGCCCGCGTGGGAAGACCCCGTTACGGGGCAGACATTCCGGCAGCGCAGAAATCCTGACGGAACATACCATGCGGAGGATATTGCGCGCCTTAGGCAGGCGGTTATTGATTTTCTCGGCATGATCCGGCGTAACAATCCCAAATCCCATATTGTTTGGACTTACGGTATGCTGGGATACGACCTGACATTTGTCCTTACGGATGCGATGAATGCATACCAAAAAGAATCGGGCGATTCCAACCTGGCATTTTTGCAGCTCCCCTCAACGACGGCGGAAACGGTGGGCTCCAGGGAGCATCCGGGGGAGAAATCCCATGCGAGGGCGGCACAGGTGCTCGTGGAATATTTGGGGACGGTGCTGGAGCGTGTCTGAAAATTCATTCCCGCAATCTGCACTACGGTGCGCATTTGGTCGAAATGGAGCCGGATGAAAGTTACTTGGGTGTGAAAAGTAACGGATGAAATACGTCTGCTTGAACATTGTTATTTTTGGGTTGCCATATCCGATAGAGTATGATAGAATATCTTTCGGCGGCAAACAGATGTCCGCGCCGGGAGAACTGATTGGCAGGAATGTATTTCCCGCATGGACATTTGTATTGTCAGGGCAAGGGAAAAGCGAATGGGTGAACGGAGGGAAATTAAGGGTATTGACATGGACGGGTCGGGCAGTTATTTTGTGGTAAAGAAAAAAGCGGTACCGGAGGTTTTGTTAAAGGTGTTGGAAGCAAAGCGCCTTTTGGAAACCGGAAGGGCGGCAAGCGTGCATGAAGCCACGGAACAGGTGGGGATCAGCCGCAGTTCTTTTTATAAATATAAGGATGATATTTTCCGGTTTCATGACAATGCACAGGGAACGACCATTACGCTTACGTTCCAAATGGATGACGAGACGGGTCTGTTGTCGGAAGTGCTTAAGGTGATTGCCGGTTTCCGGGCAAACATTCTTACCATACACCAAAGCATTCCCATTAACGGGGTTGCATCGTTAAGCATCAGCGTGCAGGTGCTTCCCGCCACGGGGGATGTGGCGCAGATGTTGGAAGGGCTGGAAGGGATGCGGGGAGTGCATGGAGTGAAGGTGGTGGCGAAGGATATGGAATGAAGGGAATGGGGGACGCGGAAGGAACGGCATGGCGGTACGGAAGCACGCTTTCGCTCTGCGTCAAACGCAGCGGTACTAAGGCGCTAAAAAACTGCCGGAGGCAGTTTTTTGGACAGCGCCTAAGTGCCGGCGTTTTCCGAAGGCGTTCCGTACCGCCATGCCGTTCCTTCCGCTGGTCTTCATTACCCGAGGGGATAGGGAGATATCAAGAGATAGGAATATATAATAAAAAAGATTAGAAAGATAAAAGATTTGCCTTTGGGTTTTTCTGTTTGATTTGGAAAAAAGGTAGGGATATTTCAGGTCAAAAAGGGAATGGGGCAGGAATGGAGGAGCA
>CANTGP010000271.1 GCA_947653315.1 uncultured Lachnospiraceae bacterium | reverse complement strand
CAGTCCGATGCGGCATGGATGCCGCTTGAGGACGACCGTAGCCTGTGACACACTTCCTCATTCTGCTTAGAAACCTCCAGCCGAAAAAAGCGCACGGAAAACCGGTACAGGCAATTCCGCTGCCGCCGACCATGAAAAAAACTCCCGCCTGTGCGTCCGCCTTTCAACACAACATTTCAGGCCGAACTGTTACCTTTTTCATGCACCCCCGTTATATAGGGTATAGTCATTTCCCGCATTTTATGCTATACTGTGCGTTGAAGATTGCAAATTATGGAAAGACTAAGGAAATACCTTCCGGATATACTTCGGAAAATAAGGAAAAAATACACAAACGGATTGCAGGAGGAAGGAAGTAACATGTTAAACGATAAAACAATTTTAATCACCGGCGGAACCGGTTCTTTCGGAAATTGCTTTACCAAGTATGTGCTGGAGCATTACCGCCCGAAGAAAATCATTATTTATTCCAGGGATGAGTTCAAGCAGCTTTTGATGGCGACGAAATTTAAGGAATATGGGGACAAGCTGCGGTTCTTTATCGGGGATGTCAGGGATAAGGAGCGGTTAAAAAGGGCTTTGGAAGGAGTGGATTACGTCATTCATGCGGCTGCTTTAAAACAGGTTCCGGCATGTGAATACAATCCCAACGAAGCGATTAAGACGAATATCCACGGTGCGCAGAATGTCATCGACGCGGCGCTGGATTCCGACGTGAAAAAGGTGGTGGCACTGTCCACGGACAAAGCGGTGAATCCGGTGAACCTTTATGGCGGGACCAAGTTGGTTTCGGACAAATTGTTTGTGGCGGCAAACGCTTATGCGGGAAATAAGGACATTAATTTTTCCATCGTGCGCTACGGCAATGTGGCGGGAAGCCGGGGTTCCGTAATTCCCGTGTTCCAAAACATCGTGAAGGACGGCGGGACGGAACTTCCGGTGACGGACTACCGGATGACCCGTTTTTGGATCAGTCTGACACAGGGGGTGGAACTGGTCATTAAGGCATTGGAGGAAGCCACGGGCGGCGAGACTTTTATCAGCAAGATTCCTTCGTTTAAGATTACGGATTTGGCTAAAGCGATGTACCCGGAATATCCCACGAGGGAAGTGGGCATCCGGCCCGGCGAGAAGCTCCATGAAATTATGGTGACCACGGAGGATTCCTTTACCACTTACGAATATGACAAACATTTTATCGTATATCCCCAGGTGGTATGGAATGACAAACAGAAGGTAAACCGGAACGGGAAGAAAGTACCGGAAGGGTTTTCCTATAGCTCGGATAATAATACGGAATGGCTTTCCGTAGAGGATATCCGGGAATTGTTAAAGACGGTGGAATTGGAAAAGTAGCAGACGGAAAGGCTGGGATAAGGATGGAGAAACCGGCAATATGCGGCGGGACGCCCGTCAGGGATACGAAAATCTTTTACGGGCACCAGTATATAGATGAAGCGGACGTGCAGGCAGTGGTGGATGTGCTGAGAAACGGCGATCTGACCTGCGGACCGAAAATCGGGGAATTGGAACGGAAACTTTGTGCCATTACGGGGGCGAAATATGCGGTGGTATGCAGCAACGGGACAGCAGCGCTGCATATCGCCTGTCTGGCGGCAGGGATTGGCAGCGGCGACGAGGTGATTACCACACCGATTACGTTTGCGGCTTCGGCAAACTGCGCCCTGTACTGCGGGGCGAAGCCGGTATTTGCCGACATTAACGGGGAAACCTATAACATTGACCCGAAAGAGGTGGAAGCCCATGTGACGGAGCGGACAAAAGCCGTGGTGGCGGTGGACTATACCGGACAGTCGGTGGAGGAAGATGAGCTTTTGGACATCTGTCACAGGCACGGGCTGGTTTTGATTGAGGACGGTGCCCATGTCATCGGGACGAAATATAAAGGAAAGGCGAACGGCTCCATTGCGGACATGACCACGTTCAGTTTCCATCCGGTGAAAACCGTCACCGGCGGGGAAGGCGGCGCAGTGCTGACAAACAGCGGGGAATATTACCAAAAGCTGCTGCTTTACCGTTCCCACGGAATTACGAGGAAGGAAGAACTGATGGAGCATGAACCGGAAGGAAGCTGGTATTATGAGCAGGTAGCCCTTGGCTATAATTACCGCATGACGGATATCCAGGCGGCGCTTTTAATCAGTCAGTTGGATAAACTGCCCATGTTTTCGGCGCGGAGGAAGGAAATCGTGGCGCGTTATAACGAGGCGTTCGGCGCGCTGCCCCAAATCACGCTCCAAAAAGAGATTCCCGAATCGGATACCACAAGACATCTTTATATCCTGCGCATCGTGCCGGAGAAGCTGACCATTGGCAGACGGCAGTTTTTCGATGCCCTTGCGGCGGAGAATGTATGTTGTAACGTGCATTACATTCCGACTTATTATTTCCCGTATTACGAGCGGCTCGGCTACCGGAAGGGAATCTGCCCGAAGGCGGAGAAATTGTATGAGGAAATGCTTACGCTGCCGCTTTATTACGGTATGACCGATCAGGACGTGGAAGACGTTATCCATGCCGTGACGAAGATTGCCCGGTATTACGGGGTGGAGGAATGCGGAGATCATGAAACTTAGTATTATCGTACCCGTTTATAACATGGCTTCGGACGGAAAACTGGAATACTGCCTTGATTCTTTGGTGAACCAAACCATAAAAGATTATGAAATCATCGCCGTGGACGATTGTTCCACGGACGAATCCCTTTCCGTCTTAAAGCGGTATGAAAGCCGTTTTCCCGGAATGTTCCATGCGGTGCATTCGGAAGTGAATAAACATCAGGGCGGGGCGAAAAATATCGGGCTGCGGCTGGCAAAGGGGGACTGGATCGGATTTATCGACAGCGACGACTGGATTACCCCCGATATGTATGAGCGGCTGGTGGCGCGGGCGGAAGAAACGGGCGCCGATCTTGCCGGGTGCGATTACAGCCTGACGGGTGAGCACTCCATGAAAGTGGGACAGGTAGTTCCCAACAACAAAAAGGAACAGGCGGGGATTTTGGATGAGGAGAAAAGGCGCAGCCTGATTTTGGACGGCGGCAGTCTGGTGGTAAAGATTTTCCGCCGTTCCATGATCCTGGAGCACGGGCTATGGTTTCCGGAACATATTTTTTACGAGGATAATGCGCTGGGCAATTCCTACCTGCTTTTGGCAAACCGGTTTGAATATTTGGAAGAACCGCTGTACTATTATTACCAGCACGGGGAATCCACGGTCCATACTATTTCCCCGAAACGGTGTGAGGACCGTATGGAGGCGGGACGGCTGATGCTGGCGGAAGCGAAGCGTCACGGGTTTTACGAAACATACCTGCCGGAGCTGGAATACAGTTTTACGCTTTTGTTTTACGTGAATACGTTGTTTACTTATATGGCAGGGGTGGAGCGCACGAAGTATGGTTTCGTGAAAGCCATGGGGAAGGAAATGAAGCGGACATTTCCCGGTTTTGAGCAGAATCCTTATTACCGGGAGCGTACCCATGCGGAGGAAAAGAAACTAATCCGGATGCAGCAGCGGTCCACGCTTTTTTTCATGCTGTACTATAAACTGCTTTGGGCGTACCGGAATTGGCGGAAAGCACATAAGGGTTAATGGCGGGAGGATACCGGATATGGACAGCGGAAGCGAAAAAAGAAGCGAAAAAAAAAGGAAAAATGAAATCGGAAGCATTTACGAAATCGATCCGGCATCCGTCCGGCCCAAAGGAGCGGAAGACGTGCAGGAGCCTTTCCTTGCCCAAACGGCAAAATATAACAGAAAGCATTGCGTTTATACGGCATCGGGCAGGGAGGCCATTGCGCTGGCGCTAAGGAGCCTGGAACGGCAAAGGCCTGGAATGGAGAAAAGGTGCCTTTTGCCTGCCTATATGTGCGATACGGTTTTTTTCCCTTTTGAACGGGAAGGGTGGGAACTGCATTTTTACCATGTGAATAAATCGCTGGAGGCGGAGGAAGGGAAACTGCGCCGCAGAATGGAACAGGTCAGACCGGATCTGCTTTTTATCCATCCCTATTACGGGGCGGATACATGGAAGCCGATGCGGTCTTTGCTTGCATCTTTTAGGGAGCAGGGCGTCTGCATCATGGAAGATGTGACCCAGTCGTATTATTTGGACGGCGCCGGGGCGGAGGCGGATTATATCGTGGGGAGCCTACGGAAGTGGTATCCGGTGCCGGACGGCGGTTTCGTGGTTTCGGACCACGAATTGTGGGACGGCGCGTTGGAAGGGGCGGAAGATTATGCCGCCGCCCGGCTGGAAATCCAAATGCGGAAATGGGAATATTTATACGGTTCGGGAAATGCGGAGGAGGAACGGGAGAAAAAGGCGGAGTATTTGCAAAAAAACCGCAGGATGGAGGAAGAACTCGACCGCTGCGGCGGGGTGAGGGGTATGTCAAAGGATACGGCGTGGATACTTGGGGGAACCCTGGAAGAAACGGCAAAAATACGCAGAACGGAAAATACCGCTTTTTTGGCCGGGAGACTGCGGGGAAACACGCAGTTTGTTCCTGTTTTGGATGATTTGGATGATGTGGAGGGCGCTGCGCCGCTGTATTTTCCCGTTTATGCCAAAGACCGGGACGGACTTCAGCATTTTTTGGGGGCGCGGGGTATCTATGCCCCCGTTCTTTGGCTGGCGGG
>CANTGP010000270.1 GCA_947653315.1 uncultured Lachnospiraceae bacterium | reverse complement strand
GCAGACGCTGACCCCCAGCACCCCCGCCGGCTGTGAATCCATCATTGGAATCAGTACCTATGGGAGAATTGAGCATTTGAGGCCAAAATCATTGATGCAATTTTATGAATATGCTTTTGATTGGAATAATCTTCATTGGTGCTGTGAGGTTTGCAATACAGGTTATAAAAAGACAAGATGGAATTTTGAATATCCTATTTTAGATCCGTCTGCGGATGATATAAAATTGTATATTCGAATAAATTTCCAAACAGGAGAATATGAGGCAATAGATGGAAACAGAAGGGCGCAAACAACGATAGAGGATGCGGGATTGAACAGGGAAAAGCTGGTAAAGGCACGGAGACGAATTATTGTACGGGTTATTAAGGATTTTAAGGCACATAGGCAGTGTGGAAACGAACAGACTTTTTTATTTGAAATAAGGGAATTAATGGAAGATATGAGTTTTTCAAGTTTGTATGATGAGTTGGTTACATATTTATTAGATTCCATGATATAGAAGATGGCAGGTTTTACATCTTATTTATCATCATGCCACAAACAGGAGTATACGATGACACGGGAAGAATTTAAGACATTGGTAACGGGAAAAGGGCGCCCCGTCTATTTGGACGGCGCGACGGGTTCCAACCTTTTGAAAAGGGGAATGCCGGCGGGTGTGTGCCCGGAAAAGTGGATTTTGGAAAACAGCGGCGTGCTGGAAGGGCTGCAGCAGGAATTTATTCAGGCAGGGACCGATATTCTGTATGCGCCCACCTTCAGCGCCAATGCGGTGAAATTAAAGGAATACGGGCTGGCGGACCGGATCGGGGAGATGAACCGGGAACTGGTGGCGGTATCGAAGCGGGCGGCACAGGGCAGATGCCTTGTGGCGGGGGACCTGACCATGACCGGCGAACAGCTTGCGCCCATGGGAACCATGGATTTTGAGCGGCTCATCGGTATCTATAAAGAACAGATCGGTTATCTGGTACAAGCAGGCGTGGACCTGCTGGTGGTGGAAACGATGATGAGCTTGCAGGAGAGCAGGGCGGCGCTCATTGCCGCGAAGGAATGCTGTGACCTGCCGGTGATGGTGACGATGACGTTTGAGGCGGACGGTCGGACGCTGTACGGGACGGACGCGCGGACGGCTGCCGTCGTGCTGGAAAGCCTTGGGGCATCCGCCATCGGCGCGAACTGTTCCACGGGACCGGATAAAATGACGGACATCATAAGAGCCATGGCGGAAGTCACGGCGGTTCCCGTTATAGCCAAGCCGAATGCCGGACTGCCGTCGTTAGACGGGGACGGGAATACGGTGTATGATATGGAAAGCGGTGAATTTGCGGAAGGAATGGCGCAGCTTGTGGAAGCGGGGGCTTCCGTTTTGGGCGGCTGCTGCGGTACCACGCCGGAATTCATCCGTAAATTAAGGGATTTTACCGGACAGATGAAAGTAAAGGAACGGCACAAACCGGAAAAACGCTATCTGTCTTCCGAACGCATGACCGTGGAATTCGGATTGGGGGATAAGTTCCTGATTGTGGGGGAGCGGATTAATCCCACCGGGAAAAAGAAACTGCAGGAACAGCTTAGGGAAGGCAATATGGACATGGTGGCGCAGTTTGCCGAGGAACAGGAGCGCTGCGGGGCCGGTATTTTGGATGTGAACATGGGGATGGGCGGGATTGATGAAAAGGAAATGATGCTGCGCGCCCTGGAGGAAGTGGCGGCAGTGACATCCCTGCCCCTGTCGTTGGATTCCAGCCATGTGGATGTGCTGGAAGCGGCGCTCAGACGGTATCCGGGACGGGCGTTAGTCAATTCCGTTTCTTATGAGAAGACAAAATTTGAAAACCTGCTGCCCATCGTGCGTAAATACGGCGCCATGTTTATCCTGCTGCCGCTGTCGGATGCGGGGCTTCCGAAAGATTTGGACGAGAAGAAGGAAATCATCGGAAAGATTACGGACCGCGCGCTGGAGCTCGGCATGGACAAGCGGGATATTGTGGTGGACGGACTGGTGGCGACGGTGGGCGCCAACAAAAATGCCGCGCTGGAAACGCTGGAAACCATCCGTTACTGCAAAGAACAGGGTTACGCTACCATATGCGGGCTTTCCAATATTTCTTTCGGGCTGCCCCAAAGGGGTTATGTGAATGCCGCATTTTTGACCATGGCAATTAAAGAAGGACTTTCGATGGCGATTGCCAATCCTTCCCAGGAACTCTTGGTCAGCAGCGCCTTGGCGGCGGATCTTCTGTTGAATAAGGAAGAAGCGGACATCCGTTATATCCAGGGCATGGATGCGATGCAGGAGAGGAAGGACGGGACCGGAAGCGCGGCAGGTCCGCTTACGGGAACCGGAGACGGAAAACTGTCCGTATCCGCCCCGGAAAAGGTCAGGGAAGCCGTCTTAAAGGGAAATAAGAAACAAATCACGGAATACACCGTGGCCGCGCTGGAAAGCGGCATGACGCCCCAGCAGATTTTGGACGGTATCCTGCTTCCCGCCATCAATGAAGTGGGCGACCTGTTTGACAGGGGAAAATATTTCCTGCCCCAGTTGATTGCCGGTGCGGAAGCCATGAAGACATCCATTGAATATTTGGAGCCGCTTCTTATGAAGGAGGGGGACGGCAGCCAAATGCCTGCCGTGGTGATTGCCACCGTGGAAGGTGATATCCATGACATCGGTAAGAACCTGGTGGCGCTGATGTTAAAGAATTACGGTTTCCGGGTCATTGATTTGGGGAAAGACGTGCCGAAGGAACGGATTATCGAGGCGGCAAAGGAACATGATGCCAAGGTCATCGCCTTATCCGCATTGATGACCACTACCATGCAGGAGATGCGAAAAGTAATCGAATACGCAAAGGAGCAGCAGGTGGATGCCAAGGTGATAATAGGAGGGGCAGTCATTACGCAGGAATATGCGGATGAAATCGGCGCGGACGGTTATTCCAAGGACGCGGCGGACGCGGTGAAGCTGACGAAGCGGATTTTGGGACTGGAAAAATAAGAAACAAAAAGGAGAGGAATTTGGATGATAGGTGCAGACGCGATAGTAAAATGTTTGGAAGCAGAGGGGGTAGAATACGTATTCGGTTATCCGGGGGTGGCAATCTGTCCTTTTTACAATAGTATTTTGGATTCGCCAATCCGCACGGTGCTAATCCGGACGGAGCAGAATGCGGCGCATGCGGCCAGCGGATTGGCAAGGGTTTCGGGCAAAGTGGGGGTTTGCGCCGTAACGTCGGGTCCGGGGGCGACGAACGTGATTACGGGCATTGCCACGGCTTTTGCGGACAGCATTCCGATGGTGTGCATTACGGGACAGGTGAACAGCGAGTTAATCGGAAGCGACGTTTTCCAAGAGGCGGACATTACGGGGGCGGTGGAGTCCTTTGTGAAATACAGCTATTTAATCAAAAAAGTCAACGATATCCCGAAAGCGTTTAAGGAAGCCTTTCATATTGCCAATACGGGGCGGAAAGGACCGGTGCTTATCGATATTCCCATCGATATCCAAAATGCGCCGCTTTCCAAGTTCCACTACCCGGAAGAAGTGAACATGAGGACCTATAAACCCACGGTAAAAGGGAATATGGCGCAGATTAAGAAAGTGGTAAAGGAACTGGAAAAGGCAAAACGCCCGATTATCTGTGCCGGCGGCGGCGTGCAGTTGAGCGGCGGCGTGGAAGTACTGCGCGCATTTTCCGAAAAATACGGGATTCCCGTGGTTTCCACGATGATGGGGATCGGTGTCATGCCCACCAGGCATCCGCTGTATTACGGGATGGTGGGAAATAACGGAAAACCCTGCGCCAACCGTGCCATGAACGAATCCGACCTGCTGTTAATGGTGGGGGCAAGGGTGGCGGACCGTGCGGTAAGCCAGCCGGATTTGATTACGAATAACAAGGTGCTCATACATATTGACGTGGACCCGGCGGAAATCGGCAAGAACGTGGGACCGCATGTTCCGCTGGTAGGGGATGTAAAGCATATCTTTGAGGATTTGGCGGCACAGGATATACAGTGTGACCATACGCATTGCGCTTACGGGGAATGGGTAAAGACGCTGGACGAATACCGGACCGCAATGGAAGTAAAGCGTACCCCCAACAAGGATTATGTGGACCCGGCACGGTTTATCACCATGCTTTCGGATGCCATGCAGGAGGACGGTATTTACGTGGCGGACGTCGGGCAGAACCAAATATGGTCCTGCGGCTACCATATCGTGAGAAAAGGGCGTTTTTTAACTTCCGGCGGCATGGGGACCATGGGGTATTCCATCCCGGCGGCGATGGGGGCGAAACTGGCGGACAAGAGCAGGCAGGTCATTGCCGTATGCGGGGACGGCTCTTTCCAAATGTCCATGATGGAGCTTGCCACCATGCGTCAGCATGACATTCCGGTGAAAATCGTCGTGTTAAAAAACAATTACCTGGGCATGGTCAGGGAGTTCCAGCACTATAATTACAAGGATCATTATTCGGTGGTGGATTTGTCCGGCAGCCCGGATTTAGGGAAGTTGGCGGCGGCATACGGCATGGAGTTTCTCCGCCTTTCCGACATGGACCATGCGCAGGAAACCATAGACGCTTTCCTGAAGGAAGATACCTCCATGCTGCTGGAATGCATCATAGACCCCATGGATTTGGTGAAATAGGAGGAGAAAGAGAATGAAAAGGATATATTCTGTTTCGGTGGAAAACC
>CANTGP010000269.1 GCA_947653315.1 uncultured Lachnospiraceae bacterium | reverse complement strand
GGCGGGAGGATATAAAAGTTAAATCGGTCAGGACCAAGTCTCCGGGTTAGTGATTTACATATATTGACTGCCAATCATGTATTTTGTTTTGGTGTAAACAGTATAATCAGGATAAAAGAAGATTGGACGGCAGATGCGTATGTTGTGACAGATTCACATTTTATTAATAATAATATGGAATCTATTGAGAAATATAATTGTAATTTTAAATTTGTAGGAGATTCCTGTAAAGAGTATTGGGTGAAAGAACGGAACGATTCATACAAAATTCATTCGACTGCGGCAGGTTCAGGAATCGATTTCTCGGAAGAAATTGAACAAAAGATTTATTGTGGTTACGGGGGGAAGGGGACAGTTACATATGTTTGCCTGCAGTTAGCTGTTTATATGGGCTTTTCGGAAATTTATCTTTTGGGTGTGGACTGTAATTATACGATGGGGTCTAAGAATAATCACTTTATTGCAGACGAGGAGGAAGACCATAGAAATCATCGGGAGGATTTCATGATATTGGCATATAAGTATGCGAGAGAATATGCGGATGCGCATGGCATAAAGATATACAATGCAACCCGCGGCGGTATGCTGGAGGTATTTGAGAGGGTAGAGTTTGATAGTCTGTTTGAATGTAAAGAAGGGTAATTCATATGAAAAAAATAGTGGCAGTAATTCCGGCAAGGTACCAGTCTTCCCGTTTTCCGGGAAAACCTTTGGTAATGATTGCAGGAAAACCAATGATACAAAGGGTTTATGAGCAGGTGAAAAAGGTTACCGGTATTGCCAGGGTGATTGTGGCAACGGATGATATGCGTATATATGACAGGGTGCGACAGTTTAACGGAAATGTGGTAATGACGGGAGAATGCAGTTGCGGCACGGAACGCGTGCATGAAGCCGTGCGGGATAATATGTGTGACATTGTCATCAATGTACAGGGTGATGAACCGTTAATAAAACCGGAAATGGTAGAGGATTTGCTTGCGGCTTTTGATGATGAAACGGTTGTTATGGCGACATTGTGTAAAGAAATAGGGAAAGAAGATGAGATAAATAATCCAAATATTGTGAAAGTGGTAAGAGATAAAAATCATGATGCGGTTTACTTTTCCAGATATGCCGTTCCTTATGTCAGGGATAAGATGGAAAGCGTAAAATATTTTAAGCATATCGGAATTTACGCTTATAAAAAAGACTTTTTGGGAGAGTATGTCCGGATGAAAAGAATGCCATTGGAAACAGCAGAGAATTTGGAACAGCTAAGGGTATTGGAGAATGGCCATAAAATCAGGGTTAATGAAACACATTGTGACAGTATGGGAGTGGATACCCCGGAAGATGTGCTGCGGATTGAAAGGGAATTGCAAAATAGCCAAATGGCAAAAACGAAAAGCAATGCAGGAAGATAATAAGAGGAAAAGAATGAAAAATGACATGATACTGATAGCAGGGCCGTGTGTCATTGAATCGGAAAGCATGGTTATGCAGATTGCGGAGCGTTTAAAGAATATAACGGAAAATATGCCGGTTGATTTTTATTTTAAGGCTTCTTTTGATAAGGCAAACCGGACAAGCATAGACTCTTTCCGGGGACCGGGGATGGAACGGGGACTGGGTATCCTGAGGAAAGTAAAGGAAGAATATCAGTTGAGGATTGTCACGGATATCCATGAACCCTATCAGGCGGAGATTGTTGCGGAGGTAGCGGATATTATTCAGATACCGGCTTTTTTATGCAGGCAGACAGATTTACTGCTTGCAGCGGCTAAGACGGGAAAGTGTGTCAATGTAAAAAAAGCACAGTTTTTGGCGCCATGGGATATGAAACATGTAGTCCGTAAATTGGAGCGGGCAGGGAGCCGGAATATTATGTTGTGTGAAAGAGGAACCAGCTTCGGCTATAACACATTGGTGGTTGACATGACATCTCTTTATGAAATGAAGAAAAATGGTTATCCGGTTATTTTTGACGGAACGCACAGTGTCCAAAAGCCTGGGGGAAGCGGAACTTCGACTTCAGGAAACAGGGAATATGTTCCATGCTTGGTAAAAGCGGCAGTTGCGGCAGGGGCTGACGGTTTGTTTTTGGAAACGCATTTGGAGCCGGATAAGGCATTATCGGATGGGGCGAATATGATTCCTGTCAATGATGTAAAAGGGCTGTTGGATAAAAGCCTGCAAATTTATGAAATGGCAGACAGGTGAGTATGTAATGGATGCGGGACAAAAATTAAAAGTTGCAAAAGGTGTTTTTTCCGAGGAGATAGAAACGCTTAAACGTGTTCAGGAAAGTTTGGACGATATTTTTGTGCAGATTGAAAATGCCGTTATTTCGTGTAAAGGTAAAGTAGTTTTATGCGGAATGGGTAAATCAGGACATATAGCCCGAAAGATTTCAGCTACCTTGGCAAGTCTTGGGATGCCGTCTTTTTTTCTGCATCCGGCAGAGGCCATGCATGGGGATTTGGGAATGGTTTCGGAAAATGATATTGTTTTTTTGTTAAGCAACAGTGGTGAAACTTATGAAATTTTGCAATTGATCCCTTCCTTAAAATTTCTCGGAGCAAAACTGATAGGAATTACGGGGAATAGTCAGTCATCCCTGGCTAAGGAGTGTGGGATATCCCAAAGTTTGGATATCGGAAAGGAAGCCGGTAATCTGAACTTGGCGCCTACGGTAAGCACAACTGCCATGTTGGTATATGGAGATGCTTTGGCAATTACGGCATCGGAGGAAATGGGATTTTGCACATCGGATTTTGGACTGCGCCATCCGGCGGGAACATTAGGGAAGAAAGTATTGACCAGGGTAGCGGATATTATGGCAAAAGGGAATGCGCTTCCCGTTGTTTGCGGGGGATGTAAAATAACGGAAGCAATTATGGAGATGAGTAAAAAAGGACTTGGGGTAGTGGCTGTTACGGATCAGGAAAAGAAACTGACAGGGGTTTTGACGGATGGGGATTTACGGCGTGCAATTGAAAAAAGGGCAGATCTTTATGGGGATATTGTAGATTCCATTATGACCGGAAGTCCTAAATATATATATGCGGATATATTGCTTGTGGATGCTTTGCAGAAATTAAAGGAAAGCAGGCTGAATAATTATCCGGTGGTCGATGGGAAAAAACATGTGATAGGGATGCTTACATGGCAGATGATTATCAGGGAAGGAATTACCTTGTAAAAAATCAGAAAAGATAAAGAGACTGACGGGGTATGGAAATGAAATTAATGAATGCGGATATTTACCGGCTTAATGAAAAGTTGGCAAAAAAGAAACTGGTCTGTTTTGGGGCAGGTAAACTGTTTAAGGATTATCTGGATATATACCGCGAATTTGGTTTTGAAAAAAGAATAGAATTTATCATGGATAATGATATAAAAAAATGTGATACAAAAATAAGCGTAGGTGATCAAAATATAAGAATTATATCTTTACGGAAATTCTGTATGGATTATGATACAAAGAATTATATGATTTTAATAACATGCGCAGACTGTGTGGAGATTTATGAACAATTACGGCAAATAGAAAAATTAAAAGATGTGGAATGTTATATTTTTCAATTTGTACGGGCATTAACCAATGAAACAGACGAAAGAAACAGATTTTATCCTGAGGATTTGCGGATATATAAAGAAGCGGTAATACCGAAGGTAATACATTACTGTTGGTTCGGCCATAAGAAAATACCCGGACAAAACAGGGAATGGATGGACAGTTGGGCAAAATATTGTCCGGATTATGAGATTGTGGAATGGAACGAAGAAAATTATGATATGAAAAAAAATACTTATATGTATGAAGCATATAAGGCGGAAAAATGGGGATTTGTTTCGGACTATGCGAGATTGGATATTATTTATAATCATGGCGGAATATATTTTGATACGGATGTGGAAATTATTAAAAATTTGGATGAGTTATTGTATCAGGATGCTTTTGCGGGGGTGGACGGGAGCAGGAAGATTAGTTTAGGACTTGGATTTGGTGCGAGAAGGAATTTAGATTTAATACGGGAATTAAGGGATGGGTATAATGAACGTTCTTTTTATTCCGGTGACGGAGTTATGGATTTGACCGCAATTCCAACCTTACAGATTCCTTTTTTTGAAGAATTGGGGTATGTAAGCAATGGAGAATATCAAAGGGTTGGAAACCTTACCGTGTACCCGGAAAAAGTTTTGGCGGGAAAATGTTGTTTTACGGGAAATATAAACCCGACAGAAAATACGTTTGCAATTCATCATTATGATGGTTCCTGGAATTCAAAGGAAAAGCGACGGAGGGCAGAAAGACAGCAGGCGCTATACAAAAAATTGTGTGACGGGTAATCCAGAGGATTATCTGAGCGGCTTTATGAAAAAGAAATCAGGGGGTTAACGGAAGAAATGGATAGGATCATCGTATTTGGAAGGGGAAAATTTTTTACGGATTTTGCAGAAAAATTGTTTCAACAATATGAGATTGCCGCGATTTTGGACAATCGGCTGGATATCGGGGAAAAAGAGGAATACTGCTGTTTGGGAAAGACAATCACCGTATATCATCCTTCCCAAATCGGGAAACTGGGGCATTTTCCGGTGCTCATTATGATAAAGGATTTTTGGGATGCGTACAGGCAGCTTTTGGAGCTGCAAGTGGAGGAACGGCGGATTTAAGTTGTGCAAGGAACTACGCAAAGAAATGCAGATTCCTATTTTGTTTATT
>CANTGP010000268.1 GCA_947653315.1 uncultured Lachnospiraceae bacterium | reverse complement strand
CATCCATAACTGAAAAAACTTTGATTGTCGGAATTGATGTGGGAAGCGAGACCCACTATGCCAGAGCATTCGACTGGCGCAACTACGAGTACACAAAAAAGCCATTGGAGTTCCGCTCTTGACTTCTACCGGGTATCAAAAAATCCCTCCCGTGCGTCCGCCCCCAACACAACATTCAGGCCAAACTGTTACATCCGCCGGATATTTCCGCGCAAACGCATTGCGCCCTTCCCGATTTTATGCTATACTTGATGCGTTTCAAACGGTAAGGAAATTACAAAAATATACATAAACAGGCGAGGTAGGACATATGGAGGTTTTCTATAACAGTACAAGAAACGGCAATATCCGCGTAAAGGCTTCGGAAGCAATCTTAAAAGGGCTTTCCGACGACGGCGGTCTGTTCGTGCCGGAAAAGATTCCGGCGTTGGACCGGGAACTTAAGGAATTGGCAGGGATGACTTACCAAGAAGTGGCTTATGAAGTGATGAAGCTGTACCTGACCGATTTCACGGAGGAGGAATTAAAGGGCTGCATTGCGCGTGCCTATGACGGGAAATTCGATACGGAAGTGATAGCGCCCCTTGTCAGTGCGGACGGGGCGTACTATTTGGAATTGTTCCATGGCGCGACCATCGCGTTTAAGGATATGGCGCTTTCCATCCTGCCCCATCTGATGATTACGGCGGCGAAGAAGAATCATGTGGAAAATGAAATCGTCATTCTGACGGCGACTTCCGGGGATACGGGAAAAGCGGCGCTGGCAGGATTTGCAGGTGTGGAAGGCACGAAAATCATTGTGTTTTATCCCAAGGACGGCGTCAGCCCCATACAGGAAAAACAGATGGTGACGCAAAAAGGGGACAATACTTATGTGGTGGGTATCCATGGCAATTTTGATGATGCGCAGACGGGCGTGAAAAAGATTTTTGCGGACAAGGAGCTGGCAGAACGGATGGATGCACAGGGCTTCCAGTTCTCCTCGGCGAATTCCATCAATATCGGACGGCTCGTGCCGCAGATTGTTTATTATGTGTATGCGTATGCAAGGCTTTTGGCGGAAGGAAAGCTGGAAGAAGGCGGCAGGATGAACGTGGTGGTGCCTACCGGGAATTTCGGCAACATTCTTGCGGCGTTTTATGCCAAGAACATGGGGCTGCCCATCGGGAAGCTCATCTGTGCTTCCAATGAAAACAAGGTGCTGTATGATTTCTTCCGCACGGGTGTTTATGATAAAAACCGGGAATTTGTGCTGACCAGTTCCCCTTCCATGGATATCCTGATTTCCAGCAACCTGGAACGTTTGGTATACCGGATTGCGGGAAATGACGCCGGAAAGAATGCGGAATTCATGAAGGCGTTAAACGGGGAGGGAAAATACGCGATTACGGAAGAAATGAAGGCGGGCCTTAGCGATTTTTACGGAAATTATGCTTCCGGGGAAGAAACGGCGGAGACGATAAAGACGTTATATGAAAAGACCGGTTACGTGCTGGATACCCATACCGCAGTGGCATCCTGCGTTTACCGCAAATATACGGAGGAAACGGGGGACAAAACGCCTGCGGTCATTGTTTCCACGGCAAGCCCTTTTAAGTTTACCCGCAGCGTTATGAATGCCATTGACGGCAAATACGATAAGATGACTGATTTTGAACTGGTGGACGAATTGTCTTCGCTGGCTAACGTGAAAGTACCCCGCGCCATTGAGGAAATCCGCACGGCTCCCGTTGTGCATGACCATATCTGCGAAAAGGACGGGATGAAGAAAACCGTGGAAGATTTCCTTGGGCTTGCTTAGGTGGCGCCATGGATAATATGAGTATTTTCGATATCCTGATTACGGCTTGCGGACTGTATTTAGTCTATACGGCTGTGGTGATGAAGATAAAGGGGAAGATTGTCAAAGGGGTTCTCGTCAGTAAGGACGTGGATGTGGAAAAAATAAAGGATAAGGAAGGATTTATCCGTTATATGTCCGGCAAGGCGCTTTTGGTCGGCGTACTGGCTGCGGCGGTTGGGATGATCAATCTGGTAAATTCTTATTTGAAAGGACCCGGATGGATTTCCATAGCGGTTATCGCCGGGTATTTCGTGGTATTAATGGTGTTTGCTTACAGTTCCGTAAAGGCAAGGAAGATTTATATCGAGTAAAGGAAGTTGGGGATAATGGGAATCATACAGGACAGGCTTGAGGCTCTGCGTAGGGAGATGGAAACGGAAGGGATGGATTATTATATCATTCCGACTTCGGATTTCCACGGTTCCGAGTACGTGGACGGTTATTTTAAGGCAAGGGAATACTTTTCCGGTTTCACCGGATCGAGCGGGACGCTGGTAGTCGGAAAGGACATGGCAGGGCTTTGGACCGACGGCAGGTATTTCATACAGGCGGAAAAAGAGCTGAAGGGGACGGGAATTACGCTGTTTAAGATGCAGGAGGAAGGGGTTCCCGATATCCCTGATTTCCTGTACCGGGAAATGGAGCCGGGATGGACGCTTGGTTTTGACGGCAGGGTCATGGACTGCGGGGAAGGCCGCAGACTGGAAAAAAAGCTGGCGGAAAAGGCAAATAAAGCAGGGAACGGAACGGATATCCGAATCCGTTATGATTTGGATTTGGCAGGGCGGGTTTGGAAAGACCGTCCCGCGCTTCCCGGTCATCCGGTATGGCTGCTGCCCGAGGAAATAAGCGGCAAGTCCACGGCGGAAAAACTGGGAGAAGTACGGGAAGCGCTGAAGGAAGCGGGGGCGGAATATCTGCTGCTCGGTCGGCTGGACGACCTGATGTGGCTGTTAAATATCCGAGGTAATGACGTGGCGTGCAATCCGGTGGCTCTTTCTTACGGCTTTGTTACGCCCGGAAAAATGTATTTTTTCATTCAGCCTTCCGAGGTGACGCCGGAATTTTCGGAATATGCCGGAGCAAACGGGATTGTGTTAAAAGATTACGGGGAAATAACGGAATTTTTGGAGCGCTTCGATTATGCGTCCTGCGGCGGGACGGGAAGCGTGCTGCTGGACGAAGAAAACATCAGTTATGCCCTGTATAAGACGCTGGAAGGGCGGACGGGACATGTGTCTGGCAAAAACCCGACGGAACGGCTAAAGGCAGTGAAGAATGAAACGGAACTGGCGCGGATGGAGGAAGTATACATAAGGGACAGCGCGGCTTTGGTGAAATTTATTTACTGGCTGAAACATCAGGTGGGACGGCAGGAGATTACGGAGATTACGGCGGCGGCATACCTGGACGGCCTTAGGCGGGAAATTGACGGTTTCGTGGATCTTTCGTTCCCCACCATCAGCGCTTATAAAGAAAATGCGGCGATGATGCATTACGAAGCGGAAGAAGGAAGCTGTAAAAGCCTTGCGCCCGAAGGATTGTACCTGGTGGATTCCGGCGGGCAGTACCTAGGCGGGACCACGGACGTGACAAGGACGGTGGCATTAGGGGAAACCAGCAGTGAAATGAAGAAACATTTTACCCTGACGGCGGTGGGGATGCTGCAGCTTAGCGATGCGAAATTCCTGCAGGGCTGCACCGGAAGGAATCTGGATATTTTGGCAAGACAGCCTCTTTGGAAGGAAGGAATGGATTATAAGTGCGGTACCGGACACGGCATCGGCTATATCCTGAACGTGCATGAGGGACCCCAAAACATCCGCTGGCGGCTTCCGGCAGGCGGCGGTGAAAGGAAAGAAGCCGTGTTGGAGCCCGGAATGGTGGTTTCCAATGAGCCGGGGGTTTACCGGGAGGGCAGCCACGGCATCCGCACGGAAAATATTATGGTGGTGGAGAACGCGGAGAAGAACGGGGACGGACAGTTCCTTAAGTTCCGGACGCTCACCTATGTTCCCATTGACAGGGATGCCATCGATACCGCGTATATGCAGCCCGTGGATTTGGAACGGTGGAACCGCTACCATGCGGCAGTGTATGAAAAGATAGCGGGATATTTAACGGAAGACGAGAGACAATGGCTGGCCGGGGCGACGGCGCCGTTGTAAAGAAGGATGCCTGGGGCGTCTATGGTTTTGCAGAATAGACTTTTCACTTCGTTAATTAAAATTAACAAAAAAGTGGAAAAAGTCGGTGCATAATCTTGACTTTTACGGGTGGTTCTGACATAATTACATAAGGTGCATGAATGAATGTACATGCTGTATGAAACCGCCTTTTACATAAGTATGGCGTAAGAAGGCGTCATGGAAAAGCGCGGTAAAAATAAATAGTATAAGGAGGACATCACATGTCAACAAAAGCGTATTACCCGATTAACGAAATCGGAGCTGGGAAGGTTGGTTTTTCCAAGACAAGATCCATCATCGAAGCTGCTTTTTACGGAAATAACGTAGTTAAGGTGAATACCTTAAAGGAAGCCTATGAACTGGCTAAAAATTCACCCGGTACGGTTGTAACGGATATGAAGATTAAAGACGGTGAGACGTTTGGTCTTGAGAAAGATTCCAGGGTTTTGTTGTTCAACGATGGTGCGGTAACGGGACGTTATGCAGCGGCACGCCGTATCAAAGGCGAGCCCGGCGTGGATGAGACGAAGCTCGACAAGGTAGTTATGGACGCGATTTATGAGACACGCTGGAAGACCATGTACCATGCAGAGTGCTTCATCGGGCTTGATCCGGAGTTCATGGCAAAAGCACACCTTCTGATTCCCGAAGGAGAAGAAAACATTCTTTACAACTGGATGCTGAACT
>CANTGP010000267.1 GCA_947653315.1 uncultured Lachnospiraceae bacterium | reverse complement strand
GCGCTTCCAAAAGGGGAAGCACTTCCTCCAATACCTGAAAGCCATGGATTTTGATCGTTTTTATGCCATGGCGGAACCTTATTTAAAGCAGGCGCTTACCAAAGATTTGGATCTTAGGAAAATCGCTGCCATGGTAAAGACACGCATCGAAATCTTTCCGGACATTGCGGAAATGGTGGATTTTTTTGAGTGTCTTCCCGTTTATGATACCGCGATGTATACCCATAAGAAGATGAAAACGACGGCAGAATCTTCCCTTGAGGTATTGGAGGAAGTGCTTCCCCTTTTGGAAGCGCAGGAAGCCTTTGATAATGATTCCCTGTACCAAACTTTGGTTTCTTATGTGGAAAAAAAGGGTTGTAAAAACGGCTATGTCATGTGGCCCGTGCGTACCGCGGTTTCCGGCAAACAGATGACGCCTGCCGGAGCCACGGAAATTATGGAGATTCTCGGAAAAGAAGAATCCCTGGCACGTATCCGCAAAGGAATCGGACTTTTAAAGAATGAATAATCCGCATCACAGGCAGCAGGGCGGCATGGATTCTTCCCCCGCCCAAACGCTTGCCATCAGGCACGCATCCGGTCCCATCCAGGTATTGGCGGGACCGGGAAGCGGCAAGACCTACCTGACCATCCGGCGGATCCGTCATCTGATCTGCCATCATGGGGTTTCCCCCGAAAAAATCCTCGTTATTACGTTTACCAAAGCCGCAGCGGCGGAAATGAAGGAACGGTTTGACCTCCTGACGCAAGGACAGTACCCGGGCGTCCGTTTCGGTACCTTCCATGCCGTCTATTACCAAATGTTAAGGCAATCTTACCGTTTGGTAAGACAATCCTGTCAAACGGTAAGTCAGTCCTGCCAAACGGTAAGTCAGTCCTGCCAAACGGTAAGTCAATCCTGCCAAACGGAAAAACAGTCCTGCCATGACGGCAGCAGACTCACCCTTGCCACGGCACAGGAAAAACGGAACTGCTTAACACACATACTGAAAATGCATGGCATCCAAAATGCGGACATGGAACTGGTGGGAACCTTGTTAAAGGAAATCAGCCGCCAAAAGAACGCCGTGCCCTTTGGAAGCGGAAAAGAAACCGATACATCCACCAAATGCGGAAATGGGGACGGCATAAAAAACGGCGGCAAAGGGCAGCGGAAACATGCTGCAATGCCGGGAAAACAGAATCCGGCAGGGGAGGAAAACGCAGAAGAACAAAAACTGCGCCAGTTGTTCCCAACCATATTTCGGGAATACGGGGAACTCATGGCAGAAACGGGGAAACTGGACTTTGACGACATGATTTACTTATGCGGGCGGATGCTTACGGAGCAGGAAGATGTCCGGATTCGTTGGCAGCGCGCCTTTTCCCACATTTTAGTGGATGAATTCCAGGATATCAGCCCTTTGCAGTACCAAATCCTAAAACTGTTGGCGGAGCCGGAGCGGAACCTTTTCGTGGTGGGGGACGACGACCAGTCCATTTACGGATTCCGTGGGGCTGGACCGGATATCATGCGGCAGTTTATGCGGGATTATCCGCAGGCCAGACAGCTTACGCTGGAAACCAACTACCGGAGCGCCCAATCCATCGTAACCATTTCCCTGCGGCTGGTTTCCGCCAACCGAAACCGCTTCCCGAAACAAATCCGGGCGCATCAGGAGACGGAGGGATGCGCAGTTATCCACGCGTTTTCCGTCAGGGAGGAAGAAGAACGCTACCTTGCGGATACCATGAAAAAGATGACGGCGGAAGAACTGTCCCATACCGCCGTTATCTGCCGCACCAATGCCCAACTGGCAGGAATTTCAAGACTGTTCGCAAAGGAAGGCATCTCTTTTTCCAGCAAAGAGCGGGTGGAAAACCTGTTCTCCCATGACATTGCCAAGGACTTCCTTGCCTACCTGCAATTTGCCGCAGCCGGTGCCCATCCCCCGTGCGGAAACCGCAAAGACTTCCTGCGGATCATGAACAAACCCTGCCGCTACATCCAACGCTGTGCGCTGGACGGCGGGGACTGCTCCGAACAGGCGCTTACCGCCTTTTACCGGCAAAAACCCTATATGCAGGAAATCCTGCGCCGTTTCTTTACCGACTTAAAACGCCTCTCCGCCTTGCGCCCTTACCTTGCCATCCACCACATCCGCAAAGCCATGGGCTATGATAAATACCTCTGTGAAAACAAAAGAATAAAAGAACGGGAAAAATTACTGGAAACCGCCGACGAAATCCAGCACACGGCTTCCGGCTGCCGCAGTTTGGAAGAATGGCTCCGTTACATGGAACATTATACGGAATGCCTGGAAGAAGGGCATACCCCTGCGCCGAATGCGCGCCATACAAAACCGCCTGAAAACCCGAAAAACCCAAAGGACCCAAAAAACCGGGAAAACGGTGTCACCTTAATTACCATGCACGGCTCCAAAGGACTGGAATACGACACCGTATTTCTTCCGCAAATAAGTGCCAGGCAAATCCCAAGCCGTCAGGCACACACCCCGGAAGAAACGGAAGAAGAACGCCGCATCCTTTATGTCGCCATGACAAGGGCGAAACAAAGACTGGAAATCAGCTATGCCGGAAAACCGTCCCCCTTCCTTACATCCCTCCAAAATGAAAACGGCACGGTAAATCCTATGCCAACCTAGTACTCCATCCGGCCAGAAATTGAAGTATGGGTCTACCTGTTCCGCACCATTGCGTCGTTAAAATTTCTAGACGATGCCACCGCATCGCCGTCGAAATTTTGCCTAGCACTGGCACGAAACATGCAGCCCCATACTTCAATTTCTAACCGGATGGAGCACTAGAGCGTGTTTGAAAATTCATTCCTGACATCTGCCAGAAAGCAATTTTCAAACACGCTCTAACAGCCATCCGAAACGGCCTGACAGTCATATCGGCGCCGGAAGGAGCCGTTTGCCATACGCCGGCTCCTTCCGGTGCGTCCCCCTTGTTCCGCCAAAAAACTACTCCATCAGTTCATCAAACTCCGCGCTGTCCAAAAATTCATCAAAAGCATCCGCCACCATTTCATACTCCTCATCGTCTTCAATATACTCTAATACCGGTTCCGCATTGCTGTCGTTTTCATCCTCAAAATAGCGGTAAAACCAAACTTCCCCGTCATGATTTTCCCCGTTTTCATCCAACGGAAGCAGGACAATATAATCTTTTTTGCCGCATTCCAATATTGTCACGATGGCGCAGACCACATGGGTCCCGTCATCCAAATCCAGCTCCACCGTCATTTCCTCGTCCGTGATGCCTTCCGTTTCCTGTATCCCCAAATTTTCCCCCATATGTTTTCCGTTGTTTTTTTCCATAAATCAATGGTCTCCTTTTCCTTGCAATCTTTTTACAGTTTTTTTACAGTCTTTTTTTGCAGTCCATATTTTTGTATCTACTTTCATTGTACTGGCAGGAAAAACATTAATCAATATTTTTTTACGGATTTCCACACAGAAATTCATTTTTATGTTATACTAAAGACCTACGGTTGGAGGAGCCTATGTACAAAATAGATTGCAGACAAAGAAACAGACCATACCCTTTGGGGGTAACAACGACAGAATTTGGCTATACTTACTTTTCCGTAGTGATGAAAAATGGAAATGACTGCGGGATTGTCCTGTATGACAGGAAAACGGGAAAGGAAACGAAGATTCCTTTCCGTGAACAGAATAAGTACGGTTCTATTTACAGTATTGCGTTAAAAGATTTGGATATTGGCCGTTATGCTTACAACTTTTATGACGGGGAACAGGTTTTCACCGATCCGTATGCCAAAATGCTGCATGGCCATGAAAAATGGGGAAAATCCCCCGCGCTGCTAAAAGGCGGATTTGTACAGCCGGAATATGACTGGGAAGGGGATAAGCCCCTGAAAATCCCATATGAGGACAGCATTCTCTACTGTTTGAATGTCAGGGCATTCACCAGGCATAAATCTTCCGGCGTCGCCCACAAAGGTACTTTTTCGGGTCTTGCGGAAAAGATTCCTTATCTGAAGGAGCTTGGAATTACGGCAGTGGAGCTTATGCCCGCCTACGAATTCGACGAAGTTATGGCCGGACGGGAGATTTGGCAGCCGGAAACTTTCCGTCCGCCCCTGACTATGGAGGAAGCAAAAAAGCGCTTGGCGGAATATGTAACCGTTGAAACGGATTCTTCCGGTAAAACAGGAAAGGCAGAAGAAAACGGTAAGACAGGGAATACGGATGAAACCGGGACGGGAGACGGACAGACCGACACAGTCAATGTGACCGGAACGGTCAATGAAGACGAAGCAAAAGCGGCAGGCGAAACAAAACGGACAGAAAGTAAAACGGGGGCGGCAACGGGTACCGGAAAGCCGGTTCCCACAAGAAAGCCCGATTCTGAGCGTTATAACTGCTGGGGATACCGGGAAGGATTTTATTTCGCGCCGAAATCGGCATTTGCATCGGACAGGGATGCCGTAAAGGAATTTAAGGATATGGTAAAAGCCTTCCACAAAAACGGCATAGAAGTCATCATGCAGTTTTATTTCCCCAATTCCGTGAAAATGGGGATGATACAGGATGCCGTCGAATACTGGATGCTGGAATACCATATCGACGGATTCCATTTAAAAGGGGAACAGATTCCCCTTCAGGCGCTTGCCACGGAACCGTTGTTAACCGATACGAAGCTGTTTTATTACGACTTTCCCTATGAGCGGATTTACGTAAACGGGGAAATGATTCTGAGATGTTCCGTGATTTGTATAATTCACTGCTGAATACACAG
>CANTGP010000266.1 GCA_947653315.1 uncultured Lachnospiraceae bacterium | reverse complement strand
CGAAGGCAAATACCCCATCCGGGGCATTTGCCTCTCGCGGCAGTCGTCAAATAGATGTGCAAGCACATCTACTTGACTCGTTGCTCGCAGAAAAAGTGCATGGAAAACCGGGACAGGCAGTTGTGCTGCTCCCTGCCACTAAAAAAACCACGCACGGGCGTCCGCCAATCCGCTCCCCTACAACTCGTTAATTGCCGCAGTAACCGGCATGTCGCGGATTCGTTTTGCAGGCGCAGAAACCGCAAAAAAAACCGAAACGGAGATAATTCCCAGGATAACCGCATAACAAATCCACGGCATCCGGCAGGCGGAGCCAAAATAATTGGTAATCAGCATGGTATACAGATACCGGTACAAAGGTAAGCCAACGATACTTCCGGCAATCAGTCCGGCGATACCATAAGCCAGCGTTTGGGCGGTTATCATCCGCGTAATCTGCACCCCGTCCATGCCTATGGCACGCATGGCGCCGTATTGCTTCATTCTTGCCGAAACGCTGAGGGAAATGCTGTTTGTAATATTCAAAACCGTAATCAGCGCAATAATTGCCAAAAACGCATATACAAACAAATGAAATGCCCAATAAGTGCTTTCCACTTCCCGGTTCAGTTCCCTCCGGTCCGAAAAAATAAAATGATTTCCCGGTTTCCCGTTCAACGCGGCCCGGATACCGTTAACATCCGTATCCGTTGCCTTGGCCGTAAGCTGAATGTCGATAACCGCATACTCTTTCCTTCCGGTAAGCGCTTCCCATGTCTTCTCCGTGCAAATCACCGTAGGAAATCCGTTACTGTCAAAAGGACTGTCGTCCAAAACACCGGCTACCGTAAGTTCCGCCCCCTCAAGCCGTATGGTATCGCCCACCGCCAAAGAATTGCTTTTGTCAAAAACGGTTAATACATAGTGCTTACCGTCCGTTTTGTCTTCGGGAACCGCTCCTGCCACCAAATCTTCCTCCGCCCAGCAAAACTGGCAGTCATCATAAGAAATCAGGTCAATACTGCTTTCTTTTCCCTGGTAAACCGCCGGAAGCCTCTGATACATCCGGCCAAACGCCCTTTCCACCGCCGCATTTTCCAAAAGCTCCGATACCATGCCGCAATCCAATCCGCTTTCGCCGGAAGTTCCCGAAACGGTAATATCCGGGGCATATGGCTTTAACGGGCTAAGCGCCATATTGACCCAGCCAAGCAGGACGGAAAAACACAGAAACAAAATAATACTCAATGCAAAAGAGCCGGTCATTAAAACCAGGTTCTTCTTAGATACCGTGGCATGGTAAATTCCCAAAAAAATGTCAATGTTACGCTCAAACGCAATCACTTTGTGTTTGTTACGGACACGGGGGGTTGTGAAACGGCAACCGGTACTTACGTTTCCGCTTACCGCGGATACCGGCGATACCTTTGCCGCCTTTTTCGCGGGAGAAGAAGCAGCCAGCCATACCGTGAGGAAGCCTATCACAATACCGCTGATAATACCCGCAGGGCTGATTTCCAATACCGGCAGCGAGCTGAATTCATTGCCGATAAACACACGTAAAAAAGCACAAAGCCCGCATGTGACAACGACACCGGATACAATTCCGAGAGGAATCGCCGTTTTACACCATGATAATGCTTCCAAACGGACCAGATTCATGATTTGTCCTTTTCCGGCTCCCAGACAGCGCAGCATCCCATAAAATCCGGTGCGCTGAAGGACATTACTGTTGATGCTTCCCGCTATCATAAACACGCCTGCCAGCATGACCATGACAGCCAATATGGCCGCCACGGCATACAGCCCCACCATATAACTGTTATCCGTACTCCCGCTTAAGGCAAGCAGGTAGGGATTTTCGCTGATGTTTTCCCCTGACAGGGCATACTGCCCTTTGATTTCCGAAATGGCATTCCTTATCTTTGCGTGTTTCCTGAATTGGACGTAATATTGGATGTCCGCCGTTTCGTTATTTTTCTGCCGTATATTTTCAAAAGTAGGAAAGTCCAAAAACAGGACGACCGCATCATGCTGTTTTGCCACACCCGTATCCTGATTAAACCCAACGATTACCAATGGCATACTTTCGCCGTTTGGCATGGTCAGCACAATCTTGTCGCCCACTGTGACGGGAAGTAATTCCTTAATATTTTCCGTCACGATTACTTCCCCGCCGGACGGATATGCCCCGCCTTCAAATCCCGGCAAAATCTGCATAATATCCCTGTCCGCACCGCAAATTGCCGCTTTTTTCCCGTCAATCAGATAATTTTTGTCAAGGGAGCCGTTCACATTATCATAGCGCGAAAACGCGGCAACGTCACTGCGCCCGGAAAGGTCTATTGGAATCTCCCCGTTTCCGCCCTTTAATATAATGTGCCAGTTTCCGTCTTTGCGGATACGGTTATTGGTTTCCATCCGGACCGCCATATCCGCCATACTGAATACGACCGTCACCAAAAACACGGAAATTACAATACACAGGATCGTCATGCGGTTTTGGCGTTTCCGCACCTTTGCGGAAACAGGTATCAGGCTTAAATAGCTTCTCATTCCCTGCACCTCCCCAAATCCGTCAGTACACCGTCCGATACCTGCAGTACGCGGTCTGCCGTTTGTGCGATACTGCGGTTGTGGGTAATCATAAGGATGGTCTGTTCGTATTTTTTCGATGCTTCTTTTAACAGGGCAATGACCTCGCTGCTGTTGCGCGAATCCAAGTTTCCCGTGGGCTCGTCGGCAAGTATGAGCGAAGGCCGGGTAATCAGTGCGCGGCCAATCGCTACCCTTTGCTGCTGTCCGCCGGATAATTGACTTGGCAGATGGTTCCTGCGCCCGTCCAAATTCAGCACGGCAAGCAGTTCTTCCAGGTATTTCCTGTCCGGTTTCCGGTAATCGAGCAACATCGGAAATATCATATTCTGTTCCACGGTCAGCTCCGGAATCAGGTTAAACGCCTGAAAGATAAAGCCGATATTTCTGCGCCGGAATATGGTGAGCTTCCGCTCATCCATGGAAAAAATATCTTTACCGTCAATCAGCACCTTGCCCGAGGATGGCGTATCCAGGGCGCCAATGATATTTAAGAGCGTACTTTTCCCGGAACCGGATTCCCCGACAACCGCCGTATATTCACCTTTCGGAACCGAAAAACTGACATTTTCCAATGCTTTCACAGCGGTCTCCCCGCTGCCATAGGTCTTACAGATATGCGTTACTTCCAATAAGTCCATTGTGCAGACACCTCTTTCCATTCTTTTTTCCGTCCATAGGCAAACCGGTATGCCGGTCCGCCTGTGTCCAATGCTTTATGAAAAAGCATAGCACAGGAACATTACTGCAAGGCTACCGGCAGCCTACAATTTTGTAGGAATATTTACGCTTAGGAAAATTAACCGTAAAGGTTGTCCCCTTTCCCACTTCGCTGTCGGTCTCAATGGTTCCGCCATGCGCTTCCACGATTGCTTTTGCCAAAGGCAGGCCAAGTCCGAGCCCCTGCTTATCTTTGGAAAAACGGCTGCGGTAAAACCGCTTGAAAATATGGTGCAAATCTTCCGGGTGAATCCCGCAGCCGTTATCCTTGACCGCAATTTGGACGACATTGGGCAATGCTTTCCATTCAATGCGTACCGTGCCGCCAACCTCCGTATGGTCAAGCGCGTTTTTTACCATATTGTTTATGGCTTCCACCAGCCAGTTCCGGTCACAAAAAAGGAAAACGTCCCCGGAACCGGACAGAATGATTTTTTTCCGTTCCTGCCTGTCCCGGTACACAAAATGCAGTTTCACATCCTGCATCATCTCGGCAATGTTCTCCATATTTTTTTCAAACGCAATAGAGCCGGCATCCAGCTTCGCAATTTTCAACAGACTTTGTACCAGCGTTTCCATACGGTCCAATTCCTGTTCCGACAATACGGCAAATTCTTTTATTTCCGGCAGTTCCCCCGCTTCCTCCTGCAGCAGGCCATTATAAATATTCAGTGCCGCCAGCGGGGTTTTCAATTGGTGTGAAATATCGGATATGGTAGTTTTCAGAATTTCCTTTTCCCCCGCCGCTTTCGCCGCATGGGCGTTTAATACCGCAGCCAGTGAATTTACGGAATGGAACAGCCGGTATAACGCACCCTCATCCTCACATTCGATGCGTGCGCTTACATCTCCCGCAAGATAGGCGTTAATCCGTGACTCGGCATCCTCAAACCGCTTATCCTGCCTGCAAAAATACAGGAAACAGACCGTCCAGACCGCAAACAATGCCAGGAAAGAAAGCAACAGTAATCCAAGGGATAATTTCCTGCAAAGCATCCAAACCGATATCTGCGCCAAGATAAGGAAACTCCCCCAAACCGCCGACAGGGCGAAAAAAAAACGCCTGGTTTCCTTATTTACAAAAAGATTCATCATACGCCGTTCCATAAAACACCTCAATCCGTAACTTTCCATTTGTAGCCCATCCGCCGTACCGTTACCAACATCTGCGGCTCACCCGGATTATCCTCAATCTTCATCCGAAGCCTCCGCATATATACGGTCAGCGTACTGCTGTCAATATAGTTGCCCTCCCGATCCCACAGTCTGTCCAATATCTGTTCCTTGGTAAGCACCCGGTTGGGATTTTGCATAAACAGACAAAGAAGTTTATATTCTACGGCGGTCAAATCCAATAATTCCCCGTTTTTGAATGCCTGTCCCTGCAGCAGAAGTACCCGGATGCCATTGGACTGCAGCTTGGTATCCTCCGCACTAAAATCCTTTGCACGCCTAAGAAGGGCATGGACCCTTGACATAAGAACGCCTA
>CANTGP010000265.1 GCA_947653315.1 uncultured Lachnospiraceae bacterium | reverse complement strand
AGAAACTCTGGAAGATGGAGTAAAGGCTGCGCTGCAGCAGATTGAGGAGAAACGGATATACAAGCGTGGATGATTTCCTGGAGGCAATTGGTGAAGCGTGTAAATAAAATGTGAAGTAATCAGCCGGAGGATGTCCCGAAAAGAGACATCCTCCCTGAGTATAAGGGGTTAAGGAAAACGAAACAGGTCTGAAGAAAAGAGGTAATCTATGAAGAAATTATACAGCAATAAACTGGTGATTTTCTCACTTGTTTTACCCGGAATTTTGGTATTTCTTTTTGCGGTGCTGGCTCCCATACTTTTAAGCGTTTATTACGGCTTTACCGATTATTCGGGAATGGGGGAAGCGCATTTTACCGGAATGGATAATTATGCCGCCCTGCTCCATGACAGCGCATTCGGGCGTTCCCTGTTCAACTCCCTGCTGTTGGCGGTTGGCTTTATCTGCATCCAGCATCCGCTTGCCATTCTTGTTGCGGCAGTATTGGATAAACTGCAGGGAAAAGCGGAAGGGGTATTCCGCTGCATTTATTTTATACCGAATGTTATTTCCGTGGCGGTGATTGCATATTTGTGGAAATTTATTTATAATCCGGATTTCGGGCTTTTGAATAATGTGTTAAAGTTTTTCGGATACCAGGGAAAAGTTAACTGGCTCTCACAGCAGAATGCCATATGGTCCGTGCTTCTTGTGCTGATTTGGCATGGGTTTGGCTGGGGAATGCTGATTTATTATACGGGAATTAAGAATATCGACCCGGTTCTTTATGAAGCGGCCTCCATTGACGGGGCAAACTGGTGGACGACGTTTTTCCGCATTACGCTGCCCCTGATGAAGCCGGTTATCCAGATTAACGTGACGATGGCGGTTATTTCTGCCCTGAAGCAGATGGAAACCGTATACCTGCTGACCAACGGCGGTCCGTCCAACAGTACGCAGTTTGCGGCAAATTATTTGTACCAGCAGGCATTCAAAGCGTTTAAGTACGGGTACGGCAATGCAATCGGCGTAGTGTTTATCCTGATTTGTATTGTGGCAACGATTGTGTTGAATACGGTATTCCGTGAGAAACAGGATGCATAGGAGGTGGCGGTGTGAAGACGACATGGCAGAAAGTTGGAAAAGTGATTTTGTGGGCAGTACTGGTTTCCGTTGCGGTCATTCAGTTGTTCCCGTTAATCTGGCTGGTGGATTTCTCGCTTGGCAGCAGTAATGAAATGTTTACAAACGGGCTGTTGATTATTCCGGAAACCCTGCGTTTTGACAATTATGTGAAAGCGTTTGTGGACGGTAATTTTATGCACTATTTACGGAACAGTGTTTTGGTTAATACGCTGGCGGTTTTATTGGTTCTCGTAATTTCGATTATGGCGGCTTTTGCCTGCCAGCGCATGAAGTGGAAGCTGAGCGGTTTTGTCTCTACCCTGCTTTTAATGGGAATGATGATTCCGATTCACGCGACCCTGCTTCCGAATTATAAAATATACAGTACCATTCACCTGACGGATACGCTTTGGGCCTTATTGATTCCGTATGTGGCGTTTTCGCTTCCGCAGGGAATGTTCCTGATGACCGGGTTTATCCAGTCGGTGCCGAAAGAGCTGGAAGAAGCGGCGGTTATGGACGGATGCGGGATTTACCGGATTGTGTTCCGGATTATAACGCCTTTGTTAAAACCGTCCATTGCGACAGTAGCGATTATGACGTTTCTGAATAACTGGAATGAATTTATGATGGCAAGCACTTATCTGAGTACTCCGACATGGAAGACGTTACCGTTTTCCGTACTGGAGTTTACCGGCGAATATTCTTCAAATTATGCGGTACAGTTTGCGGTTATGGCATTGACGGCGGCGCCTGCAGTGATTGTGTATGTGATATTGAACAAGCATATTACGAAGGGTGTTGCAATGGGAGCGGTAAAAGGATAAAATAAAGATATTTTATTTGCCGGGGAGAACGGAAGATGCCATGAAACAAATTAAAAATTGGATTTTGCGGTTAAGCATCCGGAAGAAATTAATTTTTTACAGTTATTTAATCATTACTCCCATTTTATTGCTGATTAGTGTGCTTTTGCTTGTGCGTAACTATCAGTCGGCCGTGCGGAAGGAAGAAGAAAGCTGCCTGCAGGCTGTCCAAAGTGTGTCCAACAGTATTGGGGTCATTCAAACCAATATTATGGAAATGGGAACCTATATCTGTATTAATAAAGACATTGCACGGATACTGACAAACGGCAGCCCCGGGGAACTGAACCGGGATGCCAGACTTTGGCTGGACTATGCGCCTTTGGAAATCATACAGGATATGGTGGCAATCGACGGGCAGATTAAAACGGTTGCCATATATCCGGAAAACGGAGTGACCCCGTATCTTAGATGCGTGGACCGTTCTTCGTATATCAGGGAGATGGAGCAGGTGCGCAAAACCGAAATCTATGAGCTGGCGGTGCAGGAAAAAGGAAAATTCCTGTGGCAGCGCGTGGGACAGCATCCGACGGATACCTACCAGTATAACCAGTATGATAAAATCGTAATGTACCGTGAAATCTATGATTTGGCAAGAAAGACGAGACTCGGTTATCTTGTAATAGGCTCCAAGGCAGAAACCTTTGATGAAATATGCAGAGCTTCTTTACGGAATGAGGAAGAAGCAGTGATTGTAATGAGCGAATACGGAGAGGAACTGGTGCGCTGCGGGGCTGCGGGGGATGATACGGTTTCCGAAATGCTGAGGGAAAAGGCGCAAGAACCAATGGGAGAAGAAGCGGTAAAAAGCAGTACTTGGGGAAATTTCCGGGTGTACCAGTGCAGGAACCGGGAAACGGGGATCGTGGTTTATAAAATGGCGCCCAAAGTCGGTATCTTTGATTTTGTGGATTCCGTCATTTATGCGCCGCTGGCGCTGTTGCTTGGTTTTTTGGCGGGATTGTATCCGGTCCTGATTTTGGTGTCGGATATTGTATCGAAGCCGTTGCATACGTTAAGCGTAGCAATGGAAAATTTTAAGCAGGGTGATTTCAGCCAAAAGGTGGAGGTGATGACTTATGATGAAGTGGGCGAAGCATCTGCCTGCTTTAACCGGATGGTGGATGATATCCGGGATTTGATCGACAGGAATTATGTGATGGCCATCAAAGAAAGGGAAAGTGAGCTGGATGTCCTTCAGGCGCAGATAAACCCGCATTTTTTGTATAACACACTGGATTCCCTTTATTGGAAAGCCATGGAATCCGGCAATGGGGAGATGGGGGAAGACATTTATTCGTTGTCCCAATTGTTCCGTCTGGTATTAAACAGGGGAAACGGTATTGTTACGGTACAGGCGGAAGCGGAATTGCTGGAACGGTATCTCCATATCCAGAAGATGCGGTTCGGAAAGCGTTTGGAGTACGGGATTTTACTGGACGACGGGATTTTGCGGCAGGAAATACCGAAGCTGATTCTTCAGCCTTTTGTGGAAAATGCAATCGTACATGGCTTTGAAAAGGCGGAAGGCAATTATGCCCTGACGGTTACCGGGGAGAAGGCGGCATCGCGCATGATATTCCGGATTAAGGATACGGGTGTGGGGATGGACAGGGAGCAGGTGGATGCGATATGGAAAAACGAGGAAAACAAATATGCCAGCCAAAGAATCGGAAGGTATGCGATTAAGAATGTAAGGGAACGTTTGGAACTGGTATACCATGAAGATTTTGAACTCCGCATTGAGAGCCGGAAAGGGGAGGGGACGGAAGTGATTCTTTCCGTTCCGTGCGGATTAAGGGAGCGGTATTTACATGAAAAAGAAACTGTTGATTGCGGATGATGAAGATCCAATCCGCAACGGAATTGCAAAATACATACAATTGCATACGGACCGTTTTGACAAAATATGTCTTGCGTCCAATGGACAGGAGGCGATTGATATTATATTCCGTGACAAGCCGGACATCCTGTTTTTGGATGTGCAGATGCCGCTGAAAACCGGAATTGAAGTGATGCAGGAAGCCAAAAGGGCAGGGATTCTTCCCTATACCATGATTTTAAGCGGGTATGACGAATTTAAGTACTGCCAGCAGGCATTGCGGCTGGGCGCAAAGGAATACCTGTTAAAACCGGTACGGTCTTCGGATATCCTTCATATGCTGAACAGGGCGGCGGATGAGCTGTTCGGGGAGGAACGGGCAATAAAGGAACCGGAACCGGGGGAAAGGAATCCTTTGGTGGAGTTGGCGCAAGAGTATGTTGCGGAACACTATGATGAAAATCTGATGTTGTCGGATGCAGCCGAAAAAGTAGGAGTGAGCACAGGCTATCTGTCCACGCTTTTCCAAAAGCGGCTGGGGAAGGGGTTTGTGGATTACGTAAATGAGGTACGGATTGAACATGCCTGTACCTATCTGCGGCAAACTTATTGGAAAACCTATGAGATTGCATATAAAGTGGGATTCCGTGACGAAAAGTATTTTTCCAAGGTATTTAAAAAAGTGACGGGGCGGTCGCCGTCGGAATACCGGAAAATAAACCAATCAGGAGAAATGTGGAAGGAGGACAAAAAATGAAATGGCTCGTATTGCAGGTGTTGATTTACCCAGAGAGAAACGCGTGGAAATTGGTTTGACTTATGTTTATGGAATCGGAAGAACAAGTTCCAACAAGATTCTGGCAGCAGCAAAGGTTAATCCCGATACCCGTGTCAGAGAGCTGACGGATGATGAAGTGAAGAGAATCAGTGAAGTGATTGAAGCTGATTATATGGTGGAAGGCGATCTCAGAAGAGAAGTTGCCATGAACATCAAGCGTCTTCAGGAAATCGGATGCTATAGAGGAATCCGTCACAGAAAAGGTCTTCCTGTGCGTGG
>CANTGP010000264.1 GCA_947653315.1 uncultured Lachnospiraceae bacterium | reverse complement strand
TTTTTTTTGTTTTCTTTGCTGCTTTTATCTGCCAACTTCCGTTTTTTATATTTTCCTCATTTCCCGGAGTCTGTCTATTTCTTTTTATGGATATTCCGTATGGTTTTCTTTTTCCTTCGGGATGCGCCGTCCGTCTGCGGATGTCCGCTTCCCGCCTGATGCATCCTGGCTTTTGTGTTTTCCTTTTTCTTCCGTCCCTGCTTTGCGTCCGGCTGTCTGTATCCGTTCCCCGTTCCTGCGCTTCCCCGTCCGCTGCCTTGTCCGCTTCCGACAGACCGCCTGGGTTTTATCAGGCATTCCTTTCCGAAGCCGATCAGGTCTTCCCTGCCCGCTTTTTTCAACGCTTCATAAACCAATTCGTAATTGTTCGGATTCCGGTACTGGATTAATGCGCGCTGCATCGCTTTTTCATGGGGATTACGGCACACGGATACCTTGCTGCCGTCCCTTGGGTCAATGCCGGTATAGTACATTACCGTGGATACCGTGGAAGGAGTCGGATAAAAATCCTGTACCTGTTCCGGCATGTAACCCAAATCCCTCAGGTACTCCGCCAGTTCCACCGCTTCCTTTAACGTGGAGCCGGGGTGTGAGGACATCAGGTAAGGCACTAGGAACTGTTTCTTCCCGAGCTGTTCGTTTATCTTACGGTATTTCTTCACAAACCGTTCGTACACCGCATTTTGGGGTTTTCCCATCTTTAAGAGCACCGCGTCCGAAATATGCTCCGGCGCCACTTTAAGCTGTCCGCTTATATGGTGCTCCACCAGTTCACGGAAAAACGTGTCGTCCTTATCCGCCATCAGATAGTCAAACCGGATGCCGGAGCGGACAAACACCTTTTTTACGCCCTCCAGTTTCCGCAGTTTCCGTAAAAGCTCCAAATAATCGCCATGCTCCACCGTCAGGTTCTTACAGGGGGACGGGAACAGACATTGCTTCTCCCTGCACACGCCTGCCCGCAACTGCTTTTCACAGGACGGATGGCGGAAATTGGCAGTGGGTCCCCCCACATCATGGATATAGCCCTTAAAATCCGGCTCCTGCACCATCTGCCGCGCTTCCTCCAAAATGGAAGCATGGCTCCTCGTCTGGACCGTTCTGCCCTGATGGAATGTCAGTGCACAAAAATTGCAGCCCCCGAAGCATCCCCGGTTGCTGGTAATCGAGAATTTAATTTCCTCTATGGCGGGAACCCCGCCTTTTTCTTCATAGGAAGGGTGGTAGGTGCGCATGTAGGGCAGTCCGTAAACCGCATCCATCTCCTCCGTGGTAAGCGGCATGGACGGCGGATTCTGCACGACATAAGTCCCGTTCGGGTATTCCTCCATGAGATATTTTCCCGTAAACGCATCCGTATTTTGGTACTGCAGCCGGAAACTCTCCGCATATTTCTCCGGGTTTTCCTTCATTTCCGCATAGGACGGCAGCGTTATGCCGTCATAAACACCCGAAACATCCTTCGTCTTATACACCGTCCCCGCCACAAACGTAATATCCTTTACGGCAATCCCGCTATCCAGCGCATCCGCAATTTCCACAACGGAACGTTCCCCCATTCCATAGGAAACCAAATCCGCCTGCGCATCCAAAAGAACAGAGCGTTTGAAACTGTCCGACCAGTAATCATAGTGGGCGAGCCGGCGCAGGCTGGCTTCCACCCCGCCGAGAATCACGGGGACATCCTTATAAGTACGGCGGATCAGGTTCCCGTATACCACCGAAGCATGGTCCGGCCGCTTCCCCGCTTCCCCGCCCGGCGTATACGCATCCGTCTGCCGCCTTTTTTTTGACACATAATAATGATTGACCATGGAATCCATGTTTCCCGCCGACACGAGGAAAGCGAGACGGGGTCTGCCGAACACGCAGACGCTTGTTTCCTCCTTCCAGTCCGGCTGGGAAATGATTCCCACCGAATACCCGTGCGACTGCAAAACACGGCTGATAATGGCATGACCAAAAGAGGGATGGTCCACATAGGCATCCCCTGTCACATACACGAAATCCAACTGCCCGATTCCCCGTTCTTCCATTTCTTCCCTTGTTACCGGTAAAAATCCTTCTGCCACAAATAACTCCTCTGCACCGTTTCCCCAACCTGTTTTACGGAAACCGGATATCCCTAAACGTCTCGATATAATAATCCGCCAATGCCGCTTTTTCCTCTTTGACGGCGATGGAATAGGCGTCTTCCACCGCGCACACTTTCATCCCTGCCGCTTTCCCCGCCTGTATGCCCGGAATAATATCCTCAAACACTAAGCAGCGCCCCGGTTCCACCCCCAGCGCTTCTGCCACTGCCAGGTAAATATCCGGCGCAGGTTTCCCCTTCGCCACATCGCATCCGGTCATAATACAGGAAAAGTAATCCTTCAGCCCGTGCACGGCGGCAACGTTTTCCACCAGTTCCCTGGAATTGCTGGTGGCAATGCCAAGCCGTATCTTCCGTTCCCTGCAATGGGCGAGGAATTCATCCACGCCTTCCTTTAGCGGTACCTCATGACTGTACTTTTCCCATGCCATCGCATTCCAGTCATTTTTAATCTGTTGTACGGGGTCCGGAATCCGGAACCGCTCTTTAAAAAATTCCGCCGTTTCGCTGAAACTCATTCCCTCGATTTGCTCCTGCAGCTTCTCCGGCAGGGAAATCCCGAATTTTCCTAAATACTCAATATCGATTTCATGCCATATCCACATGGAATCCACCAAAGAACCGTCCAAATCAAAAATCACTGCATCGATATCCTTAAGCATATCCTTCCCGTTCCCGACCTTCCCTGTTGGTTTTCTTTTTGTCCATGGGATATATCTTACCACAGGTCGCGCAAAAAAAACAGATGGTTTTTAAAATCCATACCGCCGTACCGTTTCAGTAAACCAGCCGCACCTTCCCTTCATCCGCCGGATTTACCAAAACGGTAACATCCTCCATGCCAAGCACCTCCAAAGAAACGATTTTCCCTTCCCGCAGGTTTTCCAGCACCAAGTCCTTAGCCTGCATCATCAGCGCCACGTCGTCTTCCTCATCCTTCCAATGCCAGGAAACAACCGCAACTCCTTCTTCCCCATTCCAACAAGCATAGGGTTCCACGCGTTCGGCATTATAGGTTATGCAAAACCGGACGGTATTTACCGGAACGGTTTTATCCGTCTTTACATCCTCCCGGTTCCACTGGTACCAGCCTGCCACATTCACTTGTTCCTCTCCCGCTTCATATTCATAAGTTACGTCAAAGGATTCCGTCCGCATGTCCGTCTTTCCCACCGCCAGTTTCCCCCCGTATGCCAAAGCGGAAAACTCCGTAAACGCCACACCGGTCCCCACTCCGCACAGCAGCACGCCGGCACAAAATATCCCGATAAAAATTTTCTGCAGTTTACTCATATTGCACCTCCTTGCCGGAACCCTCCGGTTCTTTTTCCCGTCCCCCGTTTTCCTTCTTCTTCCGGATTACCAAACTGTAAGCCAAACCGGCCAAAGAGCCAAAACAGCAAATCCCGCCAATGCCAATTAAGAGCAGTCCAAGCAGCGGATACCCTTGGAACAGGAGAACCAGCATGGTTCCGGCTCCTGCCAGCACAATCATCCCCATGGCAGCGCAAAAAAGCGAAAACAGCATCCAGCTCATATTCCATCCCAGCCGCAGCCACCATATACAAATGTCAAGGAACCAGCCCCACATTACGGCCAACCCTTTTCCCACCTTACGGAAAAACCTTCCGACACTTTCTGCCATATCCTTCGTTCCTTTCCCGACCCCTTTTTCCTTCCGTATCCGGTTTGGCGCCTTCCCCGCCGTCTGTCCCGGCGCAGGGATGCCTTCCGGCAGCAGGCATTGTGTATCCTTTACCACAACCGCGGTTGTTTCATTTTCGATTAAATTGCGGTTTCCGTCAAGGCACCCGCTGCCTTGACCGTTACCGGTTCCGCAGCCTTCTTCTTTCACTGTTCCGTTTCCGTATCTTCTAAAAGGCTTTTTCAACCATCCCGCCGCCTGCCTGCACGTTTGTCCCATCCATGCAAATTCCTTCCGGATTCCGGCAAAAACACGGCGGAAAACTGCCGCGGATTTTATTTTCAGTTTCTCAGCCTTATCCCGGAACGGATGCCCGTTTCCGACGTCCCCTCCTGGATGCATCCCCGGCAGGCGAAATCCTTTTTCCGGCTGTCCGAATCCCGGCTTCACATGGTAGGCTTCCAAAATCTCCGCCGCCAGTTCCTTTACGGAACCGAAATCCCGTATGGCTTCCTCCTCGCTCAGCCCTTTCTGCATTTTCATATCGATATGCTGGGAGTATTCCTCCAAAATATCCTCCTGCTCCCGGTCTTCCAAAACGCTCAGATATTCCCCCAGTTCCCCCAAAAACGTTTCCTTTGTCCATCCGTTTTTATTCATCCTTCTTCCTCTCCTTCAAAAACCTGTTCACCCTCGTTTGGAACTCCTCCCATTCCTTCGCCAGCGAATCCCTGTACAGGATACCCGCAGCCGTTAAATGGTAATATTTCCGCGGCGGTCCCTCGGACGATTCCCGCAGGTAAGTTTCAAAATAACGCTCGTTGGTCAGCCGTTTTAACAGTGGGTAGATGGTTCCCTCATTCACGTCGATTACTTCCGATACTTCCTCCACCAGTTCGTAACCATACATGTCTTTCTTATGTACGGACTCTAAGACAATGAGCTCCAGCACCCCTTTTTTAAATTGCGGATTCATGTTTCCTCCTCCTTACGGTATTAGATTACGCCAACTACTATGTATTGTCAAGTACTAATTTTTCCTATATAGTACTAAGGAGCACCACACGATTCCGACGACTATGGAATCCTGCCTATTGACACATTGGTAACTTGTTGCTATAATTATA
>CANTGP010000263.1 GCA_947653315.1 uncultured Lachnospiraceae bacterium | reverse complement strand
TATCGGGACCGGACAGCTTGTACATTTGGTAATTGCTCGTTATGCGGGAAAAAATCCGGTCCGAATAGCGGTTCCTGATTTCTTCCAGCGATAAATTCGTGGAAATAATCGTCGGTTTCCGGCGCATGTGCCGTTCGTTCAGGCAGGAAAACAATTGTGTGGTTACAAAATTGTTGGTCAGTTCCGTCCCCAAATCATCGATGATGAGCAGGTCACACCGGTACAGGTCGCCGTGCATCCCCTGCAGTTCTTCTTTGTTCTTATAATCGAAGGAAATTTGGGACAGCGTTTCAAATAACCGGACCGCGCTGAAATAGATGACAGAATGACCGTGTTCAATCAGTTCCTTTGCGATGCAGCCGGAAAGAAACGACTTGCCTGTACCCACTGTACCATAAAAAAATAAATTATGGTAGTCGAAAACAAATTTTTCCGTAAATTTTTTGCAGGCATCCACGGCGGTTTGGAAGCGCCTTAAATCCTCTCCCTGATAGTATTCATAAGAAAGCGTGGAAAAATTCTCTTTTTCCAAAAGACGGCTGATGTTGGACTGTTCGTACAGGAGGGAAATTTCCGCCTGCCTGAAACAATGGCATTTTGTACCGTCAATATATCCCGTATCATGGCAGTCAGGGCAGTCATAGACCGGTTCCAGGTAATCGGCAGGCAGTCCGGCGGAAAGCAGAAGGTTATGTTTGGCTTCCGATAGGTTGCGGAGAATCCGGCGCAGCTCTGCAAGGGCGGATTCGTCCCCTTCCAACAGTTTCTTTCCCTGTTCCACGGAAATGGAGGAGATGGAATCTTCCAGTTCTTTGTAACCGTCCACGTTGCGGTATACATAGGTCCGGCGTTCGTCCGACAGGTAGCGGTTCCTGTTTTGTTTTTCTTCGTATGTACGGATAATGGAATCGTACTGGCTGTTGCTGAGTGGCATTCCGGGCTCTCCTTTGGTATTGGGATTAATTCCTTAAAAGTTCTTTTTCCAGGGCATCAAAATCATAGCTGTTCTGTGTAAACTGGTTGAATTTATTGGAGACGCCCGTGCGGGGTTGTACCGGTTTGGTGCGCTTAAAGGATTCGTCCGCCCCGGAAATGTCGCCTGCATGGCGGACGCCCGCGCGGAACCAACTGTTCAGGATACTGTCCGCATATTCAAAACGGTGCTTGTCCGTGCCGAGTACCGTGCGCTCGCAGGCAACGGAAATGACATCCATTCCATAACCGAAGACTTTTGTCCACCGGTTGATGAAATCCACTTCCTTTGCGGTAGGCGCACTGGATTTTCCCAGCGCTTTCATGATGTCGTAAACAATCCGGTCATATTTATAAGCCTGTTTTTCCGCCTGTTCCGGCGTGGTGATATTCTGCTGTGCCCAACTGACGGCAACTTTTTCTATGTAACGGAAATCCTTCTTTCCCCGTTCCAGGCAGTATTGTACCAAATAATCAATCAAATCCACGGAAAAACCAAGCCTGTCCGAAAGGAAGAAAACGGTTTTGATTTCGGATGGTGACAGTGTTTTGCCGATATATTGTTCCACAATAAATAGGAGCTGTGAAGTTTCTTCGTCGGATTGGAATGCTTTTAACTGGTCCAGCGTGTAGGATGGTTTTGTATAAGGGTTTGGTTCCGTATCTGTTTTAGTTTTGGCATTTATTTTAAAATTTATTTTGGAATTGATTCCGGCTTCCGTTTTCTTTTCCGCACCCAAACGGCACGGCTCCAAAAGACGGATGCCGGACAGGTTTTTGTCCTCGCCGTACTCCAAGGCGAGAAGCCCGTTTTTTTCCCAATATTTCAAGGCGCGCAGCACGTCCTTTTCCGTATGGTTGAATTTATCCGCCAAATCGGAGATACCGGTGGGCAGGTCTGCGCCGGTCATGCGCAGAAGGTAAAGGTAAACCTTGAGCTGGGCATCGTTTGCATCTTTCATGTATTCATCGATAAAAATATTGGATACTGCTGTCACATCCGCATGGTTATCCTTATATATTGTCAAACGGCCCATATTTTCTCACCCATCCTCATCGTTTCGTTCACTCCGTATAGCCCAAAATCCGAAAGCAAAATGAATTATATCATAACCGTTTTTAAAAAGAAATAGTCAATTTGCCGGAAAATGGCGTAAATACGGAGGGTTCCCAATTTGTGGACGGTGTGGATAATGTGGATAACCGGAAGAACAAGATAGATATTGTATGGGAAAAACAGGGAATATGCAGGAAAGGAAATACCGGGGGAAAATCAATTTTCCACAAGGGGAAAAAGAAATATCCACAGGCAGGGCGGTATTCCTATTCCCGTAAGCTGTGGATATTGTGGAAATCTATTTTTTCAGCAGGTTTTCCCCGATTTTGACCACATCCCCTGCCCCCATAGTTATCAACAAATCATCCTTTAGGCAGTTTTCCAGCAGGAATTTTTCAATGGCGTCAAAAGAGGGGAGGTAATAACATTCCCCGCCCAGCCGGAGGATTTCGTCCTGCAGGTCTTTGGAGCTGATACCCAGGGTATCGGTCTCCCGCGCCGGATAAATATCCGCCAGCACGACTTTGTCCGCATGGACCAATGCTTTGGCGAAGTCCGTAAGGAAGGATTTTGTCCGTGTATATGTGTGAGGCTGGAATACGCACCAAAGGGTTTTGTGGGGATAATTTACCGCGGCTTTTAAAGTTGCGGTAATTTCCGTGGGATGGTGTGCATAATCATCTATTATGGTGAATCCGTTTTTCTTTCCTTTGTATTCGAACCGGCGGTCGGTGCCTGTAAAGTGCAGCAGCGCCTTCCGTACCGTGCGGCGGTCGATGCCCAGCAGATCCGCAAGGGCGATGGCCGCCATGGCATTGGAAACATTATGTTCGCCGGGAACCGCCAGTGTAAACGATTCATCGTCCGAATTGGGGGCGTGCAGCAGAAAGGATGCATGGGCATGGTGGTCGTAAGTAATATCACTGCAGGAATAATCACAGGCGGGGGAGGTGCCGTAAGTAATTACCCTGCAGGCACAATTTCCGGTGATTTCCCCATAACGGTCGATGTCGCCGTTGATAATCAGGGCGCCGTCTTCGGGGAGCAGTGCGGCAAAGCGGCTGAAGGAATGGCGGATGTCGTCAATGTCCTTAAAAAAGTCGAGGTGGTCTTCTTCTATATTTAATATCATCCCGATTTTGGGCAGGAGACTTAAAAAGCTGTTGGTGTATTCACATGCTTCGGCAACGAAATAGCCGGAGCTTCCTATGCGGAAGTTGCCTCCGATGTCCTTGAAAATTCCCCCGATGGACAGGGTGGGATCGCTGTTGTTCTCCAGGAGGATTTCCGAAACCATGGAAGTGGTGGTGGTTTTGCCATGGGTGCCGCTGATGGCAATGGGAACCTTGTAGTTTGTCATGAGCTGCCCCAAAAGCTGTGCGCGTGTCAGGCTGGGAATCTTCAGGCTGTTCATGGCGATGTATTCCGGATTGTCCGGGTGGATGGCGCTGGTATATACTACCAGGTCAACGTCCGGCGTCAGGTGGGAAACGGTTTGGTCATAATAAACCTTTGCGCCTTTTTTCTCCAAATCATCGGTAAGTTCCGAACGCCGCATGTCGGAGCCGGATACCGGGAAACCTTCCGTCAGGAGGATTTCGGCAAGACCGCTCATGCTGATGCCGCCGATGCCGATGAAGTATATGTGGATGGGATGTTTAAAGTCTATTTGGTACATGGATGCTCTCCTGTTCTTCTTTTATTCTTTTATTATATGCAAAACGCGGATATGTAAACGGGCGGACCGGAAATTCGGGAATTTTTTGGTTCCGCCGGAAACATATGGCGCGGACATGCGTCCCTATTTATTATACAGGCATGGGGGAAAAAAACAATCAAAAATATGCATGCGGTTCTTTCTTCCCTCTCTGCCGCATACGGGAATAAATTGTGCAATTATGGGAAAAAAGAGGGCGGGTTTATGCGGGAGAATACAGGAAAATATGAAAAATACACAAAAAAAATACAAAATATATAAAATGATTGTAAAAAATCAACATGTACAGGCGGAAAAAGAAAAAGATATTTTGTAAAAAATATTCACTTTTCTATCACGATATGGTATAATTAGAAAACATAATATAGTGACTTGGGTAAGTCGCTGAGTAAGAGGTGATGACATGATAAAAAAAGAAATGATTGCCATGCTGCTGGCTGGCGGACAGGGCAGCCGGCTGGGGGTTTTAACGTCGAAGGTGGCGAAACCGGCGGTAGCCTTTGGCGGGAAATACAGAATCATAGATTTTCCGCTTAGTAATTGCATCAATTCGGGAGTGGACACGGTAGGTGTATTGACCCAGTACCAGCCGCTACGGTTGAATACGCATATTGGAATCGGGATTCCGTGGGACCTTGACAGGAATATCGGCGGTGTGACGGTACTGCCGCCTTATGAGAAAAGCGCCCACAGCGAGTGGTATACGGGGACGGCAAATGCGATATACCAGAATATCGATTACATAGACAGTTTTAACCCTGATTATGTATTAATCCTCTCCGGCGACCATATTTATAAAATGGATTATGAAGTGATGTTGGACTTCCATAAGGAGAACAATGCGGAGGTTACGATTGCCGTTATGCCGGTTCCGATGGAGGAGGCGAAGCGGTTTGGCATTATGATTACCGACGAGAACAAAAAGATTACGGATTTTGAAGAAAAGCCCCAGAATCCCAGAAGCAATCTGGCATCCATGGGTATTTATATTTTTAACTGGAAAACGTTAAAAAGTGCTTTGGTTACCAATTCCGAACAGCCTTCTTTGGATTTTGGCAAACATATTATTCCGTATTGCCACAAACAGGGTGCGCCGTTATATGCTTATGAATTCAACGGATACTGGAA
>CANTGP010000262.1 GCA_947653315.1 uncultured Lachnospiraceae bacterium | reverse complement strand
GGGTGCCCGGCGCGCGAGTAGGGGAAAAATTTTCCCCTACTCGATTGCACAGCCCCATGCAGAGGAATATGCCGCCAAGGCGGCGCACGGGGCGCGCGGCGAGTAGGGGAAAAAACCTTCCCCTACTCGATTGCACACGGGCACCCAAAGGAAGGAAAAATGTAAAAAGAAAAGGAGGAAAAGCAGATGAAAGAAAAATGGCAGGAGTTTCAGGAAGTTTTGGAGGAGATGGCGACGATGAAGAAAAGGGAGTATTTCCTTACGCTGGCGGTATGCGTACTTTCCGGTTTGGTGGTGGGAATGCTGGTATCGCCGAAGAAAAGGGTCATGATTGGAAGCAATAACGGTAACAATAACGGAAACGGAAATACGGGTAAACTGCCGCAGGAATGCGAATGCGGCGAAGATTGCTGCAGCGAAGCGGAGGAAGCATAAGCAGCCGCAGGATGCGTGGGAAAGGAGCACGGAGGAAATGAAAATCGTATTAAAAGACGGAAGCTGTAAAGAATATGGGGCGCCCATGAGCGTCATTGACATTGCTGCTGACATCAGCGAAGGGCTGGCAAGGGCGGCTTGCGCCGGGGAAGTGGACGGGAACGTTGTGGATTTGCGGACGGTTATCGATAAGGATTGTAATTTAAATATCCTCACGGCAAACGATAAGGAAGGTTTGCGGGTGGTGCGGCATACCACATCCCATGTACTGGCCGAAGCGGTCAAAAGGCTGTATCCCGATGCCAAACTTGCCATCGGTCCCAGCATTGACAACGGATATTATTATGATTTTGAACATGCGCCGTTTTCCAGGGAAGATTTGGATAAACTGGAAGCGGAGATGAAAAAAATCATTAAGGAAGGAAAGAAACTGGAAAAATTTACGCTGCCGAGGGAGGAAGCCATAAAATTCATGGAGGAAAAAGGGGAGCCGTACAAGGTGGAATTAATCCGTGACCTGCCGGAAGACGCGGAGATTTCCTTTTATTGCCAGGGGGAATTTACCGACCTTTGCGCGGGTCCCCACCTGATGAGCACGAAAGGCATTAAGGCGTTTAAGCTCACCTCGTCTTCGGGCGCATATTGGAGGGGAAACTCCGACAATGCGATGTTACAGCGGATTTACGGTACCGCATTTCCCAAAAAGGAAGAACTTGCCGAATATTTGGAATACCTGGAAAACATCAAACTCCGCGACCATAACAAGCTGGGACGTGAAATGGAGCTGTTTACCACGGTGGACGTCATCGGGCAGGGATTACCGCTGTTAATGCCCAAAGGCGCTAAGATGGTGCAGACCATGCAGCGCTGGATTGAGGATTTGGAAGACAATGAATGGGGTTATATCAGGACGAAGACCCCGCTCATGGCAAAAAGCGATTTGTATAAGATTTCCGGTCATTGGGACCACTATACCGACGGGATGTTTGTCCTTGGGGATGAAGAAACGGATAAGGAAGTGTTCGCCCTGCGTCCCATGACCTGCCCGTTCCAGTATTATGTTTATAAGGCGACACAGCATTCTTACCGTGACCTTCCGCTGCGTTACGGCGAGACTTCGACCCTGTTCCGTAATGAGGATTCCGGCGAAATGCATGGGTTGACCAGGGTGCGTCAGTTCACCATTTCCGAGGGACACCTGATCGTCCGTCCCGACCAGATGGTGGAGGAATTTAAGGGCTGTCTTGCCTTGGCAAAGCACTGCCTGACCACGCTTGGGCTGCAGGATGACGTGACATACCACCTGTCCAAGTGGGACCCGGAAAACAGGGAGAAATATATCGGGGAACCGGAAGTGTGGGAAGAAACGGAAGGACATATCCGCAGCATCCTGACGGAGCTTGGCATTCCTTTCACGGAAGATGTGGGGGAAGCGGCTTTTTACGGACCGAAGGTGGACATTAATGCAAAGAACGTGTACGGCAAGGAAGACACCATGATTACGATTCAGTGGGATGCCCTGCTGGCAGCCCAGTTTGACATGTATTACATCGACCAGAACGGCGATAAGGTACGCCCGTATATTATCCACAGGACATCCATGGGCTGTTACGAAAGGACGCTGGCATGGCTGATTGAAAAATATGCGGGAAAATTCCCCACTTGGCTCTGTCCGGAACAGGTAAGGGTGCTTCCGATTTCGGAAAAATATGAGGCTTATGCGGAAAAGGTACAAAAAGAGCTGAAAGCCAACGGTATTTTGGCGGAAACGGATAACCGTTCGGAAAAAATCGGCTTTAAAATCCGTGAAGCAAGGCTGGCGAAAGTGCCTTACATGCTGGTGGTCGGGCAGAAAGAGGAAGAAGACGGTACGGTATCCGTCAGGAGCCGGTTTGCCGGCGATGAGGGCGTGAAGCCTTTGGATGAGTTCATGGATCAGATTTGTAAGGAAATCCGCACGAAGGAAATCCGCAAAGAGGAAGTGCAGGACAGTAAAGCATAAAAGGCATAAAGTGCATAAAAGGCATAAAACCGGAGCAGCGTCATAAAAGCGGAAGGAATCGGGGATGCAAAAGGAAACGGCGGGACGGAACAAACGGCGGAGAGCAACAAACGGATAAACGGAACGGATATGGATAAAATATGGATAAGATTGGATAAGATAAAGAAAGAAATCGGAAAATGGAAATACGGGGATTGGTTTGGCCTTTGTTTCCTGCTGGCGGCGGCAGGAATGCTCACGGTATCGGTGCGTCTTTGTTTTGCGGACGGCATTTGGTACGACGAGCTGTATACCATGGGGCTGACGCGCCGGGGGTTTGGGGAATTGACTGCCCTGACGGCGCGTGATGTCCATCCGCCTTTTTACTATTATTATGTGAAGGCGGTGCAGGGACTTTGCCGGATGTTTTTTCCCCGGGCAGACCTGACTGTGGTAAGTAAACTCTGTTCCGTCCTGCCGCTGCTTGGCGTGGCGGTTTACGGGGTGACGAAGGTACGCAGGTATTTCGGTATGCTTTGCGCGGGACTTTTTGTTTTCTGTACGGTATCCATGCCGGGGTTGTCCCAGTATACGGTGGAAATCCGTATGTATACGCTGGCGTTGTTTTTGGTGACGGCGGCATTTCTTCACGGATACGGGATTGTGTGCGGAACCGGACGGGAGACCGGCGGCGGATGCCGGAATGCGGATTGGATCTGCCTGACGGTTTACGGAATTCTTGCCGCTTACACCCATTATTTTGCCTGTGTGGCGGTTGCGGTATTGTATGCGTGCCTGTTCATTTATTTTTTGTGTCAGGGGACAGGCAGGTATCCGTTTTGGAAACCGTGGCTTGCTGCCGTGGCATGTTCCGTACTTGCCTACCTGCCATGGATGGCGGCACTCGTTCGGCAGGTGGCGCAGGTGAAGGAAAGTTACTGGATTCTTCCGCTGACATGGAGAACCTTTGGTTCCTGTGTGAAATTCCTCATGAAGCCGCCGTTTGGGAGCGGCGGTTTCCAGGTGGCGGCTGCGGTCATATTGTTTTTGCTTTATGTGGGACTGTTTTTTTACACCGTATGGAAGTACAGGAAAAACAGGGAACTTTGTTTTGCCTGTGCGGCGGGGACCGGAATCCTGGCGGGGACGGTGCTGTTCGGTTTTGCGGCTTCTTTCCTCATCCGCCCGGTCTTTATCGTCCGTTATACGGTACCGGCAGCCGGATGTTTTTGGTTTTCCTTTGCGGTATGTGCCGGTAAGGCTGCTGCGGCAAAGGAAGGGGAAAATGCGGGAAAAGGGAAGAAAAGGAAATGGTTCCTGCCGGTGCTTTTTTTTGTTTTTTTCATAGGCATCGGCGATTTCCGTTGGTTCCGTAATGACGAAACATGGCGCAGGGTAAGGATGGACGAGGTCAAGGAGGCGTTTGCCCTGATTGGACCGGAGGATGCGGTAGTGACGCAGTTTAACCATGTGCAGGGAGTGACGGGATATTATTTGGAAAATGAAATTGATTTGTGGGACAACCGGCCGGAAGAACTGCTGTGCGATATTATCGAAAACAAATACGGTACCGTATCTACCCCGGAAGAATTAAAAAACCTCATGGAAAACGGGACAAAGGTTTGGTTTATCGGAAATAAACAGTCGGAGCTCCTTACGCAGTGGGAACGGTCCGGAATCCGCGCCAGGGAGTGTCAGGAATTTATGCTGGAGGTATATTGGGCGACACTGTATGAACTGTCGGCGGATTAACGGAGTCGGGCCGATAATCGTTTTGCGCTTTATTGCCAGACCACGATGAACCAAATCATTTAAAGGAAATGATTACAAGTGAATTTCAAATATGCTTTTAGGTATATTTCCCCTGCAAAACAGCCATACTAAAGAAGGATATACAGTATCAGAATCAACAGGAGGTAAGATTATGGCACAGTTGGATTGCAGAGTGGAAAATTGCGTTTATAACAAGAGCGAATGCTGCTGTAAGGGCGATATACTGGTTGGCGGAAAACATGCGGGATGTACGGATGATACATGCTGCGAAAGCTTTGCCGAGAAAAAAGGGGATTCGTACACGAGTGCGCTGGAGCATCCCTGCCGGACCATCAGCATTGACTGCGAAGCGGTAAAGTGTGTTTACAATGCGGACTATAAATGCCAGGCGGACCATGTGGACATTAAGGGCTGCGGGGCATGTGACTGCCGTGAGACGGCGTGCGCTACGTTTAAGGAAAGATAAGTTTCCCGGAAAGGAAGAAGCGGGAAACGGAAACAAGGAGGGTGTACGCCCTCCTTGTTAATGCACAGCCCCGTGCAGAGGAAGATGCCTTCCCTGCTCGATGAATATTACTTTATTCTTTTGGCAACGATTTTATTTGATGCGTGTAAATGTTTAGGTACATTCGGATGATGCTTTCCCTTATTGAAGGTGCTATCGCTTCAAACTCTTTTCGGTCCATT
>CANTGP010000261.1 GCA_947653315.1 uncultured Lachnospiraceae bacterium | reverse complement strand
CCTTCCATTCCGTGCCTTCCATATCCGTGCCGTCTATGCCGTCCATACCGTTATTCCGTCCTTTTTATAGTGCATCCGCCCGCATCCAAAATGACGCTCCAGCATTCCAGCAGCCGTTCCAGGGAAAACGCCGCATTTGCAGGGCTGGTGGATGGCAGTTTGCGGATTTCCTTTCCCGCCTGCTCCCTGCAGAACCGGTTGTAAAGCTGGCATGCCTTATCCCCGTTACCGTATATTTCCCTGATGCGGCTGGCACGTAAAAGCCCCGCAATATCGTTGGCTTCCACGCTTCGGATGGAACTGTCGCTGGAGCCTTCAATCTCGCAGGAGCGGATTACGTCCCATATGGCAATGCGGTGCATTAACAAAAGCGCCTTTTTTTCCGCAATGCTTCCCGGCACTTCTTCCCCGGTCAGGCCCGCCAGCACTTTCCAAAAGCGGTTTTGGGGATGCCCATAGTAAAAAGCGCTTTCCCTTGATTTTACCGAAGGGAAAGTGCCCAACACCAATATTTCCGAATTGCCGTCGTAAACCGGTTCAAACGTATGTGTTACCCTCATCCTTAATATACTTCCCCTTCTTCCCCATCCTCATGGATATCCGCCTTGGGCTTCTTTAATCCCTCAATTTCGATCCCGTGTTTCTCCGCATAATCCCAAAGCGCGGCATGGATTGCCTCCTCCGCCAGCAGGGAACAATGCACCTTCACCGGAGGCAGCCCGTCAAGGGCATCCATCACCGCTTTATTCGTAACTTTCATCGCCTCGGCAACGCTCTTGCCCTTGACGAGCTCCGTCGCCATACTGCTGGTGGCTACCGCCGCGCCGCAGCCGAAAGTCTTAAACTTACAGTCCCTTATGATGCCGTCCTCATCGATATCCAGGTAAATCCTCATGATATCCCCGCATTTTGCATTGCCGACGGTACCTACCCCGCTGGCGTTTTCGATTTCCCCCACATTCCTTGGATTTTGGAAATGGTCCATTACTTTTTCACTGTACATATTCACACCTCATTTCTGCTTTTTTATAAAATCTTCATATAAGGGGGACATCGCCCTCAGTTTTTCCACAATCTCCTTTAAGGCTTCCACCACACAGTCCATTTCCTCCATGGTATTCCCGAAACCAACCGTCAGCCGCAGCGAGCCGTGCGCCGTCTCATGGGGCAGCCCGATGGCAAGCAGCACATGGGAAGGGTCTAAGGAGCCTGAGGTACATGCCGAACCGCTGGAAGCGCAAATCCCCTTCATGTCCAGCATAATAAGCAGGGATTCGCCTTCCACAAACCGGAAACTGAAATTCACATTATTGCCAAGCCGCCTTTCCCTGTCCCCGTTCAGCCTGCAATGGGGGATTTCCTTCTCAATCCTTTGGATCAGGTAATCCCGCAGCTTCCGTTCCTTCCCCGCATGTTCCTCCATATTGGAAAAAGCAAGCCGTACCGCTTTCCCCAGCCCGACAATTCCCGGCACGTTCTCCGTCCCGGCGCGCCTCCCCCGCTCCTGCTGCCCGCCATGGAGGAACGAGCGGGTTTTGATGCCGGTACGGATGTACAAAAATCCGGTTCCTTTCGGTCCGTTGAATTTATGTCCGCTGGCGCTTAACATATCAATGTTCATTTCGTCCACATTTATGGGCATATGGGCATAAGCCTGCACCGCGTCGGTATGGAACAGCACCCCTTGTTCCTTAGCCACGGCGCCGATTTCCCGCACCGGCTGTATGGTACCGATTTCATTGTTGGCAAACATTACCGAAACCAAAATGGTATCGGGGCGGATGGCACGCCTTACGTCCTCCGGGTCCACAATCCCGTTTTCCCCGACATCCAAATAGGTGACTTCATACCCCCGTTTTTCCAAATAAGCGCAGGTATGCAGTACGGCATGGTGCTCGATTTTGGAAGTAATGATATGCTTTCCTTTCCCGGCATATGCTTCCGCCGTGGCAATGAGCGCCCAGTTATCCGCTTCCGAACCGCCCCCCGTAAAATAAATCTCATTGGTCTTCGCCCCCAGCGTGGCAGCGATTTCCTCCCTCGCTTCCATAACAGCCTTCTTCGCCGCACTCCCCAGGGAATATATGCTGCTGGGGTTCCCGTAATATTCCGTAAAATACGGAAGCATCGCTTCCGCCACTTCCGGCGCCGTCCTCGTGGTCGCCGCATGATCCAGGTAAATAATATGTCCCATGGCTTTTTCCGTCCTTTTCTGCAATCTTTATTCTTTTCCTGTTTGATTCTTTTATTTAATAATAAATAAGCGGGTTTTTAATTCCTAGTAAACCACTACGGATTAGATGATTTCACTATACCACGGGTCCGCTGTTCTGTCAATAAAGCGGAATGCATATATTTATAAACAAATCCGTAAGACAGGTATTGCATGAAGAAAACCAATCCCCTTATTACAGGTACCATTATTCTGACCGTTACCGGTTTCGCCAGCCGTTTTATCGGCTTTTTTTACCGTATTTTCCTCTCCCGTGTGTTCGGGGCGGAAGGAATGGGGCTGTACCAGCTCACCGCCCCGGTACTGGCACTGAGCTTTTCCGTCACCGTTTCCGGTATGCAGACCGCCATTTCCAAATTCGTGGCAGGCGAAACCTCCACCCACGATTACCGCGCTTCCTTCCGTACCCTTTTTACCGGATTTGGTATTTCCATGCTGCTCTCCGCCGGATGCACCGCTTATATTTACCTGTATGCGGACACGATTGCGGCAAATCTCCTGTTTGAACCGCGGACTGCGCCGCTGCTGCGCATCATCGCGCTTTCCATCCCCATGACTACCGTGCATTCCTGCATCAACGGCTATTTTTACGGCATCCGTAAGACCTCCGTACCGTCCGCGGCACAGTTGGTGGAGCAGTTAGTCCGTGTAGGAAGCGTTTACCTGATTTATGCCCATTACACGAAAAGGGGCTACGCCCCCACCATCAGCTTTGCCGTTGTCGGGCTGATTATCGGGGAAGCCGCTTCCATGCTGGTATGCCTTGCCGCCATTTATTTCCGTTTTTATTCGCTGCCCCTTTGGCACAGCCTGTTTGGGAAAGCCGGCAATCCCGCGGGAGCCAAGAAGCCCGCCGTGACATACGGCAGGGAAGCCAGACGGCTGCTCTCCCTTGCAATCCCGCTTTCCCTAAACCGTACACTGATCAATTTCCTGCAAAGCGTGGAAGCGATTTACATTCCGCAGTGCTTACAGCGCTACGGCTATGACAATGCCAAGGCGCTCAGCGTATACGGAGTGCTGACCGGAATGGCGCTGCCGTTAATCTTCTTTCCCTCCGCCATCACGAACTCGGTCTCCGTACTGCTTCTGCCCATCGTATCGGAAGCCGACGGCAGCGGCAACCACGGCGCCGTGCGGAAAGCGGTACGCACTTCCATCAAATACTGTTTCCTGCTTGGCTTCCTCTGTACCGGCGTCTTCCTTCTGTTCGGGCGGTTTGCCGGCACCTTTTTATACAACAGCACCCTGGCGGGAAATTTCATCATTACCCTGAGCTTTATTTGTCCTTTTATGTACATTGCCAGTACGTTAAACAGCATTTTAAACGGATTGGGACGCACGGGTTCCACCTTCCTTTTCAGCATGGTAAGCCTGGGGCTGCGGCTGGTTTTCGTATTCCGACTGATTCCGGCGCTTGGTATCCAGGGATATCTGTACGGACTGCTGGCAAGCCAGTTGGTACAGACGGGACTGTGCGTGTTTGCGGTGCGCAAATACCTGCGTTAAAAGGGTGTGTTCGGAAGCGGAAGCGGACGCACGGGAGGGAAACAGGAATACTATTTTCCATAACCAAAGCATATTTGCCGCTTGCACAACCCACATTGATATATTATAATAACTATGTTTTTCGGACAGTGCAATCCAGCCTGCCAAAAACACCGCATCACGAAACACCATAGGGAGGTATGAAAAAATGTCATTTGAATTTATACAAAAGCTGCCCACGCCGGACGAAATACGCAGGCAATTTCCCCTGCCGGAAAAGCTGGTGGAATTAAAGCAGCGCCGGGATGCGGAAATTAGGGAGGTGCTTACCGGAAAAGACAATCGTTTTCTGGTTATCATCGGTCCCTGTTCCGCCGATAACGAAGAAGCGGTCTGCGATTATGTAAACCGTCTTTCAAGGGTAAACGAAAAGGTAAAAGACAAGCTGATCCTGATTCCCAGGATTTACACGAACAAGCCCCGGACCACCGGGGAAGGATATAAGGGCATCGTCCACCAGCCGGACCCGGAAAAAAAGCCGGATTTCCTCGCCGGACTGATTGCCATGCGTAAAATGCAGATCCGTGCCATTGCGGAATCGGGGCTTACGGCGGCAGACGAAATGCTTTATCCCGAAAACTGGCGCTATGTCTCCGATATCCTTTCCTATGTCGCCATCGGTGCGCGTTCCGTGGAAGACCAGCAGCACCGCCTGACGGTCAGCGGCTTTGATGTCCCCGCAGGCATGAAAAATCCCACCAGCGGCGATTTTTCCATTATGTTAAATTCCGTTTTCGCCGCCCAGCATCCCCACTCTTTCATTTACCGGGGATGGGAGGTCCAAACCACGGGGAATGACCTGACACATACGGTTTTACGCGGTTCCGTAAATAAATACGGGAGAAGCCTTCCGAATTACCATTACGAAGACTTAAATACCCTCTTAAACCTTTATAACGAAAGGGATTTGAAAAACCCCGCCTGCATCATCGACGCAAACCATAACAATTCCAACAAACAGTTTAAACAGCAGATACGGATTGTCAAAGAAGTGATGCACAGCAGGAAATTAAACGCGGACATCCACCAGCTCGTGAAAGGTGTCATGGTGGAAAGCTAGAAGATGCGCGCCAGGTACAATATGCTGCAAATGAGATTATTTAC
>CANTGP010000260.1 GCA_947653315.1 uncultured Lachnospiraceae bacterium | reverse complement strand
GAACAAATATCCGACACGGTCTGGCATATCTCCACGCCAAACAATCCGAACAGCCTTGGCAGCAGCAGAATCAACGGGATAAAAAACAACCCCTGCCTTGCCGCCGCAAGCACGGATGCCTTAAATGCTTTTCCGATGGACTGGAGCATCATGTTCGACATAACAATCCAGCCTGTCAGCGGAAATGCAATACACTGCATCCGCAGCGCGGCCGCACCCACTTCAACGACCTGCGTATCGTCTTTACGGAATAAAGCAACCACCTGCGGCGCAAATACGGAGCCTGCCACCGCCACGCCCACCAAAAACACGGTTGCGTATTTCACACAGAACCAAAAGCCTTCCCGCACCCTTTGGTACAGCTTCGCCCCGTAATTAAACCCGCACACCGGCTGGAATCCCTGTCCGAAACCGATTAATGCCGAGCCTGCAAACATCGACACCCTCGATACAATGGACATTCCGGCAATCGCCGCATCCCCGTATACCCCGGCGCCATGATTTAACAGAATCCCCGACACGCTGGCAAGCCCCTGTCTGCAAAGGGAAGGAAAACCGCCCCTGCATATTTCTTTTACGTAATGGAAATTCGGTTTAAAATTACCGAACCGAATCCGTATGTTCCCGCCCTTCCTGCTTTGGTACAGCAAAAGCAGGAAACTGCAGAACTGGCTGCACACCGTTGCCGCAGCCGCGCCCGCAATCCCCATCCCGCAGCCGAAAATCAGGATAGGGTCCAAAACCATATTTATCACCGCCCCCGTAACAATACCAACCATGGCATACGCCGCGCTCCCCTGAAACCGGAGCTGGTTATTCAGGACAAGGGAAGACGTCATAAACGGGGCGCCAAACAGGATAATCCGCAAATAGGCTTCCGTATAAGGAAGTATCGTAGGCGTGGAACCCAGCGCTACCGCCAAAGGCTTCAAAAACAAAATTCCTCCCGCCAAAACCGCCAGTCCGCAGAAAAAAGCCAGGAAAAATCCGTTTGCCGCCATCACCGCCGCTTCGTCAAAATCTTTCGCACCCAACCGTCTGGAAATATAATTTCCCGAGCCGTGCCCGAAGAAAAATCCCAACGCCTGAATCACCGCCATCACGGAAAACACCACGCCCACCGCCGCCGTGGACTGCGTATTGATTTTCCCCACAAAAAAAGTATCCGCCATATTATAAAAAGAAGTTACCAGCATACTGATGATTGTCGGCACAGCCAGTTCCCCTATCAGACGCGGAACCGGCGTCGTCGTCATATACACATACTTTTCTTCCTGCTGCATATGTAAACACCCCGCTTTTTTATGCGCTAACCACATTACTTGGATTCCGTGTTATCCGCTTTTCCCAAACCTTGTTCATGCTCCCCGATTGCCTTCCCCTTCCATTTTCCCCACCGGTAACAGAAAAACGTTATCACCGCGCCCAAAGTCCAGGAAAACAGCAGGGATATAAAGACGCATTCACACCGCCCGTTGGGATAAAGTTCACTTCTTGTAAGATACGCAATCCCATACGCCACCGGCACACGGATTGCCACGGTCGTTACCAGCGAAATCCACATCGGGGTCATGGTATCCCCCGCCCCGCGCATCACGCCGGACAACGACTGGGTAACCGCCATCGCAATATACCCTACCGCAAGAATGCGCATCATACGCATACTCATATCCACCAATTCTTCCGTTTCCGTAAAAATCCCCATCAGGTATTTTCCGAAAATCAGGATTAAAACCGTAATGAATGCAGACACTCCCATGGCAATCCAGGTTCCCTGCTTCGCTCCCTGTTCCACTCTCCCGTATTCTTTTGCCCCCACATTCTGTCCGGCATACGTCGTCATAGCCGTCCCGAAAGAAAAATTCGGCATCATGGCAAACCCGTCCACCCTCATCACGATTACGTTTGCCGCAATAAACAACTCCCCAAAACTGTTCGTCAAAGACTGTACGATAATCATCGCCATGGAAAACACCGCCTGCGTCAGTCCCGACGGAAGCCCCAGCCGGATGGTCATCCAGGAATATTTTCTATGTAATTTTAAATATTTCTTTTTAAAGTCAAAAACATCCGACATCCGCATCAGCTTTACCAGACAAAGAACGGCGGAAATTGCCTGGGCGATGGCCGTTGCCAGCGCCACCCCCGCCACGCCCATATTAAAATTAGCCACAAACAAAATATCCAGTACAATATTAATGACCGTGGAAACCAGCAGGTACACCAGCGCCGATACCGAATCCCCAAGCCCGCGCAGGACACCGCCCAGGATATTGTAATAAGCCAATCCGGCAATCCCGATGAAAATAATATTCAAATAGGATTCGCACCAGCCCAAAATGGAATCCGGCGTACCCAAAAGCTCCAAAAGAGGCCGCGACACCATCGGTCCCGCAACCATAATAAACAGCGAAGAAATCGCCGTCAGCGTCACACAGCTCCCAATGGTTCCCGACAAATCCTCCCTTTCCTTCGCCCCGAAATACTGGGACACCATAATTCCCGCCCCCACGGAAATTCCCACAAAAAGCACAAGCAGCAGGTTTAAAATCGGTCCCGCGCTTCCCACCGCCGCAAGGGCATTATCCCCCACGTACCTCCCCACAATAATACTGTCCACGGTATTATATAACTGCTGTGCAATATTTCCAATCAGCATGGGAACCGCAAATGCCACAATCTGTTTTCCCGGAACACCGGTCGTCATATCGATGGGGGCAAATAATTTCTTTAACCCGGCATAACTATTCTCGCTCATAACAACCTCTCTCTCCATTCTCCCCAACAATTAAAATCCATTGTACAGGATTATCAGTAAAATATCAACCGCGCAACACCAACTCATACCGGTACTCAAACGTATCCTCCGATGCCGACCGGTTCCTCCTGCCACCCCACTCGCCGGTCCTGACCATACCGAGTTTCTCCATTACCCTGTACGAAGCAGCATTCTCCGTATCACAATGGGCGATAAAATGGCTCATCCCCATATGATCCGCAAAATAATCCACAAGGGCCTGTGCCGCTTCATATGCAAATCCCTTCCCCCAATATTTTTTATTCAAAATCCAGCCAAGCTCCCCCATCCCTTCCTCATTATATATACTAACCGCCCCTATATGGATGCCCCCGTAAAGAATTGCAAACTCATAAAATCCCGGCCTCTCCTTATCCCACTCTGCATCCACACCCCTCAGAAAATCTGCCGCTTCCTCCTCGCTTTCATTAGGCAGGCAGCACATATACCTTGTATTGTCATAATCCAGGGAATATTCCTTTACCGTTTGGAAATACTCGCTTCCCAACGGTTTCAATAATAAACGTTCTGTCATAACTTCAAATCTTTTCATAACAGCCTCCTTCCGGCATTCCCGCTTTCCCCAACACCATCTTAACATATGCCTGCTCCTTTTCCAATCCAAAGCAGACATTCGGACTGAAATGCTGTATTGGAGAGCGGATGCCCGCGAGAGAAACATAAAACAATGCCCTTGCCGATTCCCCCCATCGGGAGTATAATACCTTTATTCCCGCGAGCAACGAGCCAAATAGCCGCACTTGTGCGGGTATTTGGCGACTGCCGCGAGGGTCAATACCCCGTTGCCTGCAGCGGGGTATTGACTTAAGAACACAGAAAGGAAGACACACATGACCAAAAGCGCACACACACCTAAAATCCTCCCCTTCCTGATGACCATCCTCCTCCCCCTCCTTTGCGCCTGTGCTTCCGGCCAGCCGCTGCCGGAAATCACGGACGAAAACCTTACCGCGTCCACCATTACCATCCCCGGCATTTCCCGCGAATACAACCTCCTGTTCCTGACGGACACCCATATCGTCCTTCCCGATGAATCCACCGGGGAAATCCGGGATTATTCCGCGGAAAGGCTGTCGCATTTTACCAATGACGGCGGCTGTCTATCCTCCGGACTTTTTTCCTCCTGGATGGAATATGCCAACCAAACGAAACCGGACGCTCTTTTGCTTGGCGGCGACATCATCGATTCGCCTTCCCCCGCCAACCTGGAATTCCTGGATGCATCCCTGAAAAAACTAACCGTTCCCTACCTCTATACCGTAGGCAACCACGACTGGACTTATCCCTGGGAATACATGACCGAAACGGGAACTGCACAGTACCTTTCCCTGCTTGCGCCCTACATGGAAAACAATACCGCCATCCACACACTGGAAACCGAAGATTTTATCTTAGTGGCAGTGGATAACAGCAACAACCAAATCCATCCCGATGCCCTGGAAGAATACCGGCAAATCCTTTCCGACGGAAAACCCGTCATTGTCCTGCTCCATGTTCCGCTTTACACAGGGGAGCTTTTTGCCAAAACCTCCGGTATATGGACCAACGGCGCCGTCCTTGGCGGCGGGGTGCACGGCGGAATTTACCCGAACGATATTTCCGCGGAATTTATCTCTTTGACCACTGCCGAAGACAGCCCCGTGGCAGCCATCATCGCCGGACATGTCCACCTTCCCGACGAATCCACGGTAGACGGGGAAAAAGACATTCCGCAGATTGTAGGAGACGCGGGCTACAAAGGAAAAGGCACGTTAATCCGCATCCTGCCCGCCGAAACATCTGCGCAATGACCAATCCCCGGACACGGGAAACATGGGAATGCCCGAACAACTTACCTGGACATCCTGAATCCGCCGCAATATCCATAAAAAACATCCATAAAAAAGTCACAGATTTCGACAACTTTTCATAAGATATAACAAAACACTGATTGAGGAATTTCTTATGTACTTGTTTTTCGGAATCTTTTTTTTGGTGCTCCTCTTTTTCTTCTTCCTCAACCATTGGCGCAGGAAGAAGATTATCACAAAAGTCCGCTGTATGTGCATGAAAGAAAAATGCCGTATTTTGGATGAACTGATTGCCCCC
>CANTGP010000259.1 GCA_947653315.1 uncultured Lachnospiraceae bacterium | reverse complement strand
GTCGATATGGATGGTCAGCTCCGGCTTCGTAAATTTCAGATTCAGGTCGGATATCCGGTAGGCTTTCATGGCATTTCCTTTCCAATCCAAGTCTTCAAGTCATTTACCGATTATTATAGCGGGAAGCGGAAAAAAACACAAGACCCCTTTACAGGACGGAACCGGTTGTGTTATCATAAGTAGTAATTAAAACTACATAGGATGGTAATAATTGCTCTTGGTTATCATATTATGGTGGAAAGGCATGGTTTAAGGATATGGGTTATAAAATTGTAGTGGACAGTTGTTGTGAGCTGCCGGAGGAATATAAGAGGGACGCAAGGTTCGAAATCGTGCCTTTGGGGCTGGAAGTAGGGGATTACCGGATTATGGATGATGAAAAGTTCAACCAAAAGGAATTTTTGGCAAAGGTGGCGGCATGTCCCACCTGTCCGAAGTCATCCTGTCCTTCCCCCGAACGCTATATGGAAGCATACCATTGCGGAGCGGAACGCATTTACGTGGTGACGCTTTCATCCAAATTAAGCGGCAGTTACAACAGCGCGGAGCTTGGAAAACGGCTGTACCATGAAAAATACGGCGATAAGGACATCTTTGTATGCGATTCCGAATCGGCAAGCTGCGGGGAGACACAGCTTGCGAGGAAAGCGATGGAATTGGAAGAAGCGGGCAAGCCGTTTTCGGAAATCGTGAAGGAACTGGAAGCGCTAAGGGACCGCATGAAGACCTATTTTGTATTGGATAATCTGGAAACCCTGCGAAAGAACGGAAGGCTGACGGGCGTAAAAGCGCTGGTTGCCACCACGCTGAACGTGAAACCGCTCATGGAAGGGGTAAAGGGCGCCATTGCCCAAAAGGGGCAGGCAATCGGCATGAAGAAAGGGCTTGCCAAAATGGCGGAAGCGGTGATAAAGGAAGCGGAAGCTCCTGCGGACAGGGTGCTTATGATTACCCACTGCAACTGTCCCGACCGGGCGGAGCTGGTGAAAGAGATGATTTTGGGGAAAATAAAGGTCCGCGATACGGTGATTATGGATACGGCGGGCATTAGCAGTATGTATGCCAATGACGGCGGGGTTATCGTGACGATTTGACCGTTTTTATACAGCCCGCCGTGCTTCCGGCAATGGTGCAAACGGCGCTTTTTAGAAAATAAACTGCACAAGCAGCATATAACAGACAGTGCCGCCGGCGATGGAAAGAAGCATCTGCCGCTTCCACCGGTGGAGCAGGACGACAACGGCGAGGGCGAGCAGTTCGGGGATGGCGTGGCTGCCTGTGAAAACGCTCACGTTTTTCAGGCAGTAAACGACCAACATGCCAAAGACCGCCGCGGGAAGCACTTTCCCAAGGTATTGAATGTATGCCGGTGTGGGCTTCCCCGCCGGGAAGATAAGGAAGGGCAGGAAACGTGTGAGGACGGTGCCGAGGATTACCATGCCGATGGTGATGATTTGCCGGGTGAATGTCATACCGTTTCGCCCCCTTTCCCAAGAGTATCGCGAAGCAGTGTCAAAAGCGCGAGGATGGTCAGCATGGAGGGTATCATGAAGCGTTCGGCGCCGAAAATAAGCAGACAGGCAAAGGAAGCCCCCAGCCCGATCAGGGAATCCCAGTGCCGTTTTTCTTTCGTCCATTGTTCCATGAAAATCACGGCGAACATGGCGGTCATGACAAAGTCCAGCCCCTCCGTATTAAAATGGAGGAAGGAACCGCAGATTCCCCCAAGCGTTGCCCCTGCGAACCAGTACAGGTGGTCAAGCAGCGTCACAAAAAACATAAACCAGCCCCGGTCCACGTCTTCCGGAATTTCCGCCGTATAATTAATGGAAAAACTTTCATCGCACATCCCGAAAATCAGGTAAATCTTTTTAATCCCCGTTCCCCGGTAACGGTCCAGCATGGAAATCCCGTAAAACAAATGCCTTGCATTCAACATAAGCGTTACGGCAAGCGCCTGTATGGGGCGGAAAGCGCCAAGCAGCAGGCTGACTGCCACAAATTCCACGGAACCGGCAAAAATGGTAAGGCTCATAAGCATCGGATACCAAAAGGAAAATCCGGAAACGTGCATGTAAATCCCATAGGTCATGCCGAGAAACAAAAATCCGGCAAAAATGGGAACGGTTTGGGGAAACGCACAGGTAAATGCTTTTTTCAGTGTATTTGGTTGCTTGTGCGCGGTGCATTGCAATGACATGGTAACGGCCTCCTTTTTATGCACACGAACACCCAGAGGAAGATGCCGGCGAAGCTGGCGGGTGCCCGGCGCGCGGGTAGGGAAGATGCCTTCCCTACTCGATTTTCCGAATAACAGATTATCATTTTTCCTGTCCGGGTGCAAGCGGATTGTCACGGAAACCGTTTCCGGTTTTGCCCTCCGTGCCGCCGTGTGGCAGGCTATTGAATTCCCTCTCCAAATTCGTTATACTGGATAAAAATTGGATTAGGCGTTGCATTTTGCCGGGGAGGAGGATGGAGATGGAAGTAAAATTTTATGATACCGTGGACGACCGTTTCTTAAAATTTGCGGTGATTATTTCAAAGGCGGAAGGAAAATGGGTATTCTGTAAACATAAAGACAGGGACACCCTGGAAGTACCGGGCGGACACAGGGAGCCGGGAGAGGATATCCTGGATACGGCGAAGCGGGAATTAAGGGAGGAGACGGGGGCAATCCGCTTTACGATTACGCCCGTATGCGTGTATTCCGTGGTCAGGGAGGACGGAGAATCGTTCGGGATGCTCTACTGTGCGCAAATCCGGGAGTTTGAACCGGAATTGCACAGTGAAATAGAAAAAATCATCCTTACGGACCAACTGCCGGAACGTTGGACTTACCCGCTGATCCAGCCCAAATTGCTGGAGGAGGCCGCAAGAAGGGGATACCTGTAACACTGCCCTCCAAAGTAAAAATATATAACATTCCCTTTTACTTTACCCAGCCCGTGCGTCCGTCCCACCCTGACCCGTAAAAGGTAACGAACTGTTACAACATAATGGTAATTAATGCGGCTCATACTGGTAATGTTCAGGCTGGCATGTTATAATGAAGTCGTACGGAAAACAGGAAACCGTCTGTCCGGCGCTTATTTCAAGCACATTCCGGGCGGCAAAACGGATGTGGAAAGGCGTGGGATGCGATATGAAGCAGTTTCAGTTTGTGTACAGGAATCCGGGGGAATTTGCCGGAAAACTTATGGAGTTTAAGGAACGGGGCATTGGGGACGGCGCTCCGGGAATGATGTTCCAGGTTTATTCCGAGATTTTGGAGCCGGATACCATTCAGGCGGTATGCGGCGTGATTGAACGGATTTTCCCGGATACGCTGTATATGGGGTGTTCCACCAGCGGAAATATTATTGACTGCGGGCTTTCGGGTCAAATTACCGTTGTGTGTACGGTTTTTGAACTGCCTTCCACGCAGTTTAGACTGTTCCAGTATGATTTGTCCAAAGAGTCCGTGGATGACGTGACGGGCGCCATTGTGGAGGAAACGGAGAGGAATCCGTGGGTAAAGGCAATCGAAATGTTTTTTACGATTCCGGAGGGTTCCACCACCCGCTTTTGCGACGGGCTGAAAGGAATCCGGGAGGATATCAGGATTTTCGGCGGCGTTGCCTGCAGCGACGATATCACCAGCGATGCGTCCTGTGTGTTTTCCAAGACGGCGGGATTTTCGGAGAAATCCATACTGATTCTGTTTTACGGCGGCGATGATTTCCATGTGGAGGCCATCAACGTTACGGGCTGGAAGCCCCTTGGCAGGAAGTTCCGCGTGACGAAATCCGACGGTTCCGTCCTGCAGGAGTTGGACGGGATACCGGCATACGATGTCTACCGGAAATACCTGAACATTAAAAACGATGAAAATTTCTTTTATAATACGCTGGAATTTCCGTTGTTTTACGAACATAATGACACAACCATCCTGCGTACCCCCGTGGCGAGCAATGCGGACGGCTCCATTACGGTGACGTCGGATATCGATATCGGCTCGGTGGTACGGATTTCCTATGGGGATCCCAGCACCATCGTGGAGAGCATCCGGCATGACAGCAGGAAGATTGCCGGATTCGGACCGGATTTGTTACATATTTTTTCCTGTGCGGCAAGAAGGACGTTTTGGACATCCAAGGAGCCTACTTATGAGCTGAATCCGTTCCGGGACATGGCGCCTTCCTGCGGATTCTTTTCCCATGGGGAATTTCTGCGCACGAACGGGAACCTGAACCAGCATAACGTGACCCTTGTCATTGCGGCGATGCGGGAAGGGGAAAAACGTGAGGAAAATATTCCTGCCGTAAGGGAGGAAAAGGCGCTGTCAAAAGTGCCTTTGGTGTCCCGGCTTGCCACGTTCATCAGTATGACGTCTTTGGAACTGGAGGAAACAAACCGGCAGTTGGAAACGGCCAACGAGAAGCTGAAGCGGGCGGCGATTATTGACGGCCTGACAGGGCTTTACAACCGGAAAGAGATACAGGCACAGATCGGGAAGGCTCTTGCGGAAGTGGGAACGAAGAAGTTTTCCCTGGTGATGCTGGACATTGATAATTTTAAACAGGTGAACGATACCTATGGGCATCAGGAAGGGGATGCGGTGATTGTAGGGCTTGCCAACCTGCTGCGCAATGAGCAGATGGACCATATGCGCAAAGTATTGTCGGGCAGGTGGGGCGGCGAGGAATTTATGATGCTCCTGCACGATGCGGATGCATCTTCCGCGTCCTATATTGCGGACCTGATACGCCAGTGTTTCGCCAATACGGATTTCCCGGCCATCAGGCAGCAGACCGTGAGCCTTGGCGTGACCCAGGCAAGGGAAGGCGATACGCTTGATTCTTTGTGCATTCGGGTGGACGAGGCGCTTTATAAGGCGAAAAAGAACGGGAAAAACAGGGTGGTTGTTTT
>CANTGP010000258.1 GCA_947653315.1 uncultured Lachnospiraceae bacterium | reverse complement strand
CCGCTCCTGACATAACCTTTCAGGCCAAACCGTTATACGGTTTCCGCAATACCTTTATATACAGCCCCGTGCAGAGGAATATGCCGCTAAAGCGGCGCACGGGGCGCGCGGCGAGTAGGGGAGAAAAACCTTCCCCTACTCGATTATTTTAAATTGTGAAAAGGCAATCAATGCAGTATAATGGAAAAGTATAAACGGTATGCAGAAAAGGGAGAGGGACACGGTATGTTTGGAAAAAATTACGGCGGGTACTCCGGGAGGAAATACGGAAGGAAATCCATAAGAAAATCCAAAAGAAAAGGAAACCAAAAATATATTCTAAAATATGTCGATAACCCCAAGTGGGGCAAACGGAGGAAATACCGGAAAGCAGTCCTGCCACTGTGCGTGACGGCAGCCGTAATGCTTTTCGCGCTGGCGGGATGGGGGATTTTAACGATTGCGCGAAACCATGAGGGGGAAAGCGTGGAAGCATGGTCGCAGGACGTGCTGACCAATTTGGAAGACGCGGAGGAGAAGGTGCGGGAAGCGGAGGATACAGGAAACGCAAACGGGGAGGAAGATGCGGCGGCAGGCGGCTTGGCAGATGCCGCCGGACCGGACGGCAGGAGAACCGGAGACATAAAAGTAAAGGGGATTTACGTGACGGGGCCGATGGCGGGCAATGAAGCGTTCCAAGAACTTTTGGAGCTTGTGGACGGAACGGAATTAAATACCATGGTCATAGACGTAAAGAATGACGAAGGGAAGATTTCATGGCAGATGGATTTGGAGAGCGCCCGCTCATTGGGGGCGTGTACGCCGTATATCGGGGATATCGGGAGCTTTATGCGGACATTGGAGGAACACGGGATTTATACCATTGCCCGTATCGTCTGTTTTAAGGATCCCTGCCTTGCCGCCGGAAAACCGGAGCTTGCCTTAAAAAAAGCGGACGGCGCGCCGGTTACGGACGGCGGCGGGATGGCATGGGTAAATCCTTACCGGGAGGAAGTATGGGAATATTTGACGGAAGTGGCGGAAGCGTCGGTGGAAGCCGGGTTTGATGAGATACAGTTTGATTATGTGCGTTTTCCGATTGGGGAAGATGCGGAAGCGGCGGAGTATGGCGTGGATATGGGGAAAACGGAGAAGCAGCAGGCAATCGGGGGATTTTTGGAATATGCGGTAAACCGGCTGCACGGAAAGGGCGTCGTGGTTACGGCGGATGTGTTCGGGACCATCATCGGCAGCGAAACGGATGTGGAGCAGGTCGGGCAGGATTATGCGGTATTAGGGGAAACCATTGACGTGCTGTCCCCCATGGTTTATCCGTCCCATTACGGAAACGGCGTGTTCGGGCTGGACGTACCGGACGCACATCCCTATGAAACAGTGCTGGCGGCGTTAAGCGGTTCCAAAGAGGAGCTGGAAGGAATCCCGGAGGATAAAAGGGCGGCGGTGCGCCCTTGGCTGCAGGCTTTTACCGCCACTTGGGTAAACGGGCACATTTCTTATGGAGGAGAGCAGGTACGGCAGCAGATACAGGCAGTGTATGACGCCGGATACGAGGAGTGGATTCTTTGGAATGCGGTAAACCGGTATCCGGAGGATGGTCTGCTTCCGAATTAAATCGAGTCATGTAATTTTGAAACTTTTCCTGCGGGGCAATCGTATTATTTATATAAGGGATTCTGCGGCATACAGCAGGTGGAAACCGGAGGGGGATCCCGGAATGATGGGAGGGCATGGTTCGTGATATGCGGATAAGTGAGGAAAAGGAAAAGGAGGAACCGTTTGCAAAGTATAAAGACCTCTTATACCGGGTCGCTTTTTCCAACATGAAAAACAAATCGGATGCCGAGGACGTGGTGCAGGAGACCTTTTGCCGCTATCTGAAAACGAAACCCGCGTTTGCCGATGAAAACCATGAAAAAAACTGGTTTATCCGTGTGGCAATCAATATCTGCCGGGATATCCAGAAAAGCGCATGGGTTTCCCGGACGGTAGGGTTTGACGAAGTGCCGGAAAGCGAGATGAAGCATTTTGCCCTGCCGTACCGTTATGCGTCGTCTTATGGGCATATTCTTCCAGATGGGAATGAGGATGAAATGCTGTGGCATGTAATGGGGTTGGCGGCGGCATACCGTAATCCTCTGTACCTGTTCTATTATGAGGATTATTCCGTACAGGAAATCGCACAGATTATGGAATTGGAAGAAGGAACGGTGAAAACGAGGCTGCGGCGCGGCAGGCAGATGCTCAAGGACCGGCTGCTGTTTGGCGGGGAAGAAAAAGGGCAGGCGGAAAATCTTAAAAACAAGGATGGATTTAAGAATAAGGAACGGGAAAGATGATTTACCGTTCCGGAGGTTTGAAAGAAGGTGGCAGGGATGCAGATTCATAAATTCGGTAAAAACATAACCAATGCAAACGGCGCCGGGGATGCGGCAGGCAATGCCGTCACAAGGGCGAAGCAGAAGGAGCAGGCGGAATCCCAAGGGAGAGGCGACAGGAACAAGCCGGTAGAGGAGAGTTTCCAGGAGAGCCTGCAGAAAAGCATGCATATGGAGCGTGCGGAACATTTGAACCGCACGGGCCACATGGAATCGGGATTGGGAACGGAAAACCGGGAGGAAACGGAAAAGGATAAGGAAAGCCGGACGATAAACGGAAATGTCAAAGGTGCCGAGAAGGGATGGTATGCGGACATTGCCGGAAGGGGCGGCAGCGTCGTTTCCCATGCGGAACAGGGGATTGGCAAAGCGGAGGGCTGCGTTTCTGGTGCGGGGCGGACCGGGGAACGTCCTGCGGTAAAGGAGGTAGAGGTGCGGCGGATTTCTTACGGGGAGTGCGACAAAGTGGAAATCAATGTGCTGGAAGGCTATACGCTGAAAGCGAAGCTGGAAGGCGGACCGGGGGGCGGCATCTACGTGGAAATGAAGGATGAAGAAGGAAGGTTTAGCGCCTGCCTGTTTGAAGGGGCGGGGCTGCAAAAAGACAGCCGCAGCGCAATGGAGAGAATTGCTTATGCGGTCGTGCATGACGGGGAGGAAATATAATGGCAATCAGTGGAATCGGGTACACACAGACTTATTATTACAATGCGCTTACGAATACGTTAACATCCAAGGACAAAGGAGGGGAATCCATTGCGGAAAGCATGAACGGGAGCGATACCCCGGTGCATTTGGCGGACTTTGAGAAACAGCAGAAATGCCTGCTGGAAACGTTTTTCCGTATGCAGGAGGAAACGGGGAACCGGTGGGACCGTTATGAACAGGCGGAAGGACAGGAGGGCGTATACGAGATTACTTATGTGAAGGAAAATGAACTGGAGGCAGTGGTTTGCGTGGGGAAACAGGAGGTTTTCCGCCAAATGGCATCTTTCTGCCTGCCGGGAACCTTTGACGGTACCTGGGATTACCTGTTTCCCGAAAAAAGCCCCTATGATGCTTCCGGCAATTGCGCAACCATCGTGCCGGGGGATGTATTTACCCTGAAAAACGGATACCGGATTGTGGTTGGGAAGGATGGTGTCCGTGTGTCGGGGGATTCCATGGGAAAGGGAAGTACGGAGGACGACGTATACGCGGAACGGATGGCGGATGCCATGAACGAATTTGTAAAAACGGCGAACCGGGGCTGCTTTGCCCTTTCCGTTACGGCGCTGGGGGAAGAAACCACGCAGGATGTCATGGAGCTTGTGACACAGACGGGAATCGATCTTGGCAGGGAATTTGTGGTGAACGGAACCAGGTTTACGGCAGCGGACGGCCAGCTTAACGTGGAAGGGGCGTTTGCCGAAGGCAGCAAGGTATGGGAGCGCGAGGCGGCATGGCGCCGGGGCGCCCTGCGTGATTTTATGCAGGATGAATTCGGCATGAGCACGGAGGAGATTAAGGAAGATATGGAAAATTACCACTTCGGCTTACCGAAAAAAGGGGAAGGGGGACCTTATTCTTACCTTGCGGATGAAAACGGCGTCATAGAGTATAACGGGGTGATTTTCACCGTGGATAAGGAAAAAAACTGGCTGTGCCTTGGAAACGTCAGCAATTTGAAGGACGTTATCCGCATCCCGCTCTCTGAAGGGGGATGCCTGATGGTCAACCGGAACAACATCGGCGACTTGGGACGCGCCATCGGCATGTTTTCCCCGGAGGACATCAACCGGATCCTGCGTGCCTTGAAGATGGATGCCAAAGTGCAGGAGATGCAGAAGGAAATCGACGAGATGGAGGACGGCATCGGCAAAAGCAATGAACAGGAATATGCGGACAGTGACGAGGAGGCCCAAAAGGCGGCAAGGGAAAACGGAAATGCGGGCGGTTTTAACGGCTATGGACTGGAAGGGAAAGAAGAAGGTATTTTTGAGCTAAAGGAATGGCAGCTCGAACTGCTGCTTGGAGAGAAAAAAGCGCAGTCCAAAGGACTTGGGGCATGGTATGAGCCGGTGGTGGAGCAACTGGCGGGAAGACGGGAGGAAGAAAAAAATGGGCGTGATTCCAAATAGTACATACGGTTACGGAACCGGATACCGTGATTACCGGACGGAAAAAGCGGCAGAGGAACCGGAGAACCGGGTAAGCGAGTGGATGGATGCGATTGCACGGCGGAAAGAGGAAATCGTGGAAAAAGTCCGGCGGGGCGAGACGGAGCCTTCCATTCCCACGGGCGCCGCTTCCTTTACTTATAAACAGTGGGACAGGATGATGCGCAGGGTGGACCGTTCCATTGACGCCATGAAAGAGCGCGTGGAGGCCGATGAGGAAGAACGGGAAGACAGGAAAGATGAGATGGACACGGTAAAAAGCAAAGCGCCGGATTCCATTACCTTGAAAATGCTGGAGGAACTGTTGGATATCAGCATAAAAGAATATAGTGGCAACAATTATCGAATAATCCGGTAGATTCAAGGCTTTTGAAAATGGATTTTGCAACAAA
>CANTGP010000257.1 GCA_947653315.1 uncultured Lachnospiraceae bacterium | reverse complement strand
CGCCAAATATCCGCACAAGTGCGGCTACTTGGCTCGTTGCTCGCGGGAATAAATCGGAAAGAACGTAAATAATTATAGTAAGAAGACAACAAAAGGGTAAATGAGGATGAAAGTATTGTTAATCAACGGAAGCCCGAACGAAAACGGGTGTACTTATACGGCGCTGTGTGAGGCGGCCGGCGCGCTGGAGCAGGAGGGGATGGAAACGGAAATCTTCCAAATGGGGAAGCAGCCGGTAAGGGGCTGCATTGGCTGTGGGGGCTGTGCCCGTAAAGGGGACGGGAGGTGTGTGTTCGGTGACGATGCGGTGAACCGTGCGCTGGAAAAGGCGGAGACGGCGGACGGGTATATCATCGGTTCGCCGGTTTACTTCGCATCGGCCAACGGCTCCTTAATAGCGATGCTGGACCGGATGTTCTATGCGGGGAAATGTTTTTCTTATAAACCGGCGGCGGCGGTGGTGTCCGCGAGACGGGCAGGGACTACGGCGAGTTTGGATGAAATCAGCAAATATTTTTCCATTCGCAATATGCCCGTCGTATCTTCCAAATACTGGACGATGGTGCACGGCAACACGCCGGAGGAAGTGAGACAGGACTTGGAAGGAATGCAGAATATGCGTGTGCTCGGCAGGAACATGGCATGGCTTTTAAAATGCCTGGAAGCCGGAAAACAGGCAGGAATTTCGGTTCCCGATTCGGAGACCCCGGTGAAAACGAATTTTATCCGGTAAGGATTGTTTACGCCGTGTTTTCGTTCCAATCCCATTCATGCAGTCCATGATACCGGTTGAATTGGAACGGAAACATGACGTAAATGGGGACGGCATCTTGCGGAAATCACGTTTTGGGAGTTTTTTGGACGGGGAGGTACCGGAATGGGAAGTAAAAAGCGGAAAAAATCCGTCGGAAACGGACGGGTATACGGCAAAAAAAAGTGGATCGCGGCAGCGGTCCTGCTTTTGGTATTGGGGTCTGTATTGGTAATGGGTAAGAACCGGGCCGGTGGGGAAGCGGACCGGGCAGGAGTGGGAACGCAGTCTGCCGGGGCAAAAGAAGACGGTGCGCCAAAAGGACAGTCTGCCCCGGTCAGGGAGTTTAAGAATCTGTGTGCTTATGAAGGAAAGGTGTATTGCGGCGCCCATGGCTTTTTCGGGGAGGAGATTCCGGTGGAAAGTAATATTTTCACCATATGGGACGGAAAAATTTATTATGTGGAAAAGGTGCAGGAGGCGTTTGAAAGCCTGACGGACGAGCTCATGGAAATGAAACGTTCCAATATGGACGGAAGCGGTGTGGAAGTGCTGGCGGATGATGTCTTCCTGGCGGGAGCAGGGTATGAAAAGCTGATTGGAAATAAACTTTTCTATGGATGCGGTTATGACGGGAACCATTTCATGCGTTATGTATGGGTGGACGTGGAGACGGGGAAAAAGGGGGAAGTTTCCTCGGACCGTATCGAAGGTATTTTGGGCTATGACGGGACCTATCTGTACTACCGTGGAAATGACAGGGAAACGGAACGGAATGTGTTGGGGCGTGTGCATTTGGAGGAAGGACGGGACGAAATACTGACGGCTTTTGCGGCGGTGGACGAGGAGGGGTATATCGAACATGCGGCTTACACGGACGGCAGGCTCTACTGTTTTACGCTGGCGGAAAAACCGGAGGGGTATGACTACCGCACGTTTGTGTACCGGCTGGAAATCCGCAGTCCGGAAACGGGGGAAGTGGAGGAGGTGCTTCCCATGGATTTCACCGGCTCCGCGAACTATTCTTTTTTAGTGCAGGACGGGGAAGTATATGCCGCCGCGGCGGGGGAAATCATTGCGGTGGCGCTTGACGGCGGGGAAAAGAGGACGGTTACGGCAATGGAGGACGGGGAATACTGGGGAATTTTGTATTTCCTGCCGGGGGACGGATGGCTATATTATGAGGCAATCGCGGAAATCAATGAAAAAACGGGAAATAACGACTATTTTTACCGTGTTCCCGCAGAGGGCGGAAAAAAAGAATTGTTAAGTGAGTGGTATACTATGTAAAAATATGGTATACTACTGTTAAATATCAGTAATTTTATATTAAGGAGAGGGAAATTATGGCGAAATGGGTGTACTTATTTGAAGAAGGCAGTGCAGACATGAGAAACCTGTTAGGGGGTAAGGGAGCGAATCTGGCTGAAATGACACGGCTTGGGCTTCCGATTCCCCAGGGGTTCACGGTGACGACGGAAGCATGTACTGATTATTACAGTCAGGGAAAAACGATTTCCGGCGAAATCGAGGCACAGATTTTCGAGGCATTGGAAGGGTTGGAGAAGAAACAGGGAAAGAAATTCGGCGATACGGAGAACCCGCTTTTGGTATCGGTGCGTTCCGGTGCAAGAGCTTCCATGCCGGGAATGATGGATACGATCTTAAACCTTGGCCTGACGGACACGGCAGTGGAAGGATTTGCGAAAAAGACGGGCAATCCCAGGTTTGCGTACGATTCCTACCGGAGGTTCATCCAAATGTTTTCCGACGTGGTAATGGAAATCCCGAAATCTTATTTTGAGCGGATTTTGGACGAGATTAAGGCAGGCAAGGGCGTGAAGTTCGATACGGACCTGACGGCGGAGGACTTAAAAGAAGTAATCGGAAAATTCAAGCAGGTATACAAAGATAAAATGGGGACGGATTTCCCCCAGGAGCCGAAGGTACAGTTAATGGAAGCGGTAAAGGCCGTGTTCCGCTCCTGGGATAACGACAGGGCAATCGTGTACCGCCGGATGAACGATATTCCGGGTGACTGGGGTACGGCGGTCAACGTACAGGCGATGGTATTCGGGAATATGGGAAATACCTCCGGTACGGGCGTGGCATTTACGAGAAATCCTTCCACCGGAGCGAAGGGAATTTACGGGGAATACTTGATTAACGCACAGGGCGAGGACGTGGTTGCCGGAATCCGTACCCCCCAGCCCATTACGAAGCTGGAGGAGGATTTGCCGGAGTGTTATGCAAAGTTCATAGAAATTGCCAATAAACTGGAAGAACATTACCGCGACATGCAGGATATGGAGTTTACCATTGAGGAGGGCAAATTGTTCTTCCTGCAGACAAGGAACGGGAAAAGAACCGCGCAGGCGGCGCTGCAGATTGCCTGTGATTTGGTGGATGAGGGAAAGATTACGCCCCAGGATGCGGTACTCCGTATTGAGGCGAAGTCTTTGGATCAGTTGCTTCATCCCACGTTTGATGCGGATGCGCTAAAGGCGGGTACGGTCATCGGACAGGCGCTTCCCGCTTCGCCGGGCGCCGCTGCCGGAAAGGTTTACTTTACGGCGGAAGATGCGAAAAAAGCCCATGAATCCGGCGAAAGGGTTATTTTGGTCCGTTTGGAGACTTCCCCGGAGGATATCGAGGGAATGCATGCGGCGGAAGGCATCCTGACGGTAAGGGGCGGTATGACCAGCCATGCGGCGGTTGTGGCGCGCGGTATGGGAACCTGTTGTGTATCGGGCTGCGGGGACATTTCCATTAATGAAGACGATAAAGTATTCCAGCTTGGCGGACATGTATACCATGAAGGGGATTATATTTCCCTGGACGGTTCCACCGGTAAGATATATGACGGCGACATTAAGACCATGGAAGCATCCATCAGCGGCAATTTTGAAAGAATTATGGAATGGGCGGATTCTTTCCGCAAACTGCAGGTACGCACCAACGCGGATACTCCCGCCGATGCGGCAAATGCCGTGAAATACGGAGCGGAAGGCATTGGGCTTTGCCGCACGGAGCATATGTTCTTTGAGCCCGACCGTATTCCGAAAATCCGCCAGATGATTTTGGCAAGGACTTTACAGGAGAGGGAAAAGGCATTAAACGATTTGATTCCTTACCAGAAGGGCGACTTTAAGGGACTGTATGAGGCAATGGAGGGCAGGCCGGTCACCATCCGTTTCCTGGATCCCCCGCTGCACGAGTTTGTTCCTACGGAAAAAGACGATATCGATGATTTGGCAGTAAAAATGATGATGACGGCAGAGGAAGTGCAGGAAGTCTGCGATTCCCTCCATGAATTCAATCCCATGATGGGACACCGCGGATGCCGTCTTGCCGTAACTTACCCGGAAATTGCGCGGATGCAGACAAGGGCAGTCATGGAAGCTGCGATTGAGGTAAAAGCGGAAAAAGGTTATGACGTGGTTCCCGAAATCATGATTCCTTTAGTGGGCGAGAAGAAGGAGTTAAAGTTCGTGAAGGATATCGTGGTGGAAACTGCGGAGAAGGTGAAAAAGGAGAAAAATTCGGACATCAAGTACCATGTGGGGACGATGATCGAAATTCCCCGTGCAGCGCTTTTGGCGGATGAAATTGCGGAAGAAGCGGAGTTTTTCTCGTTCGGCACCAACGACCTGACGCAGATGACCTTCGGCTTTTCCAGGGATGATGCCGGCAAGTTCCTGGATGAGTATTATAAAAACAAGATTTATGAGTCCGACCCGTTTGCGAGACTGGACCAAAGCGGTGTCGGACAGTTGGTACAGATGGCAGCGGAAAAGGGCAGAAAGACCAGACCGGATATTAAGCTGGGAATCTGCGGGGAGCACGGCGGAGATCCTTCCTCAGTGGAGTTCTGCCATAAGGTTGGATTGACTTATGTGTCCTGCTCGCCTTATAGGGTGCCGATTGCACGGTTGGCGGCGGCACAGGCGGCGATTTCAAAATAATGCCATAGGATTTTTTGAACTATCAGGCAAAAGTATTGAAGAATGGCTTAAAATCAAGATTTTTTAGGCTTGGTGGGGTTCATCGCGGTGGGTGGTGGACCCCTCTTTTTTGTGTTTTTTGATGCCGCTGTGAATATGGCGATTGGGGCAAAATTATACTATCACGCAAAAGTCGGCAGTTTCCGTGATAGTATCTGAGTTTTGCGTGAAAGTATAAGGGTTTCCGTGATAGTATGGAGTTTCGCCTGTTT